>JBHBSX010000087.1:0-4782 GCA_041779175.1 Candidatus Altimarinota bacterium
AATATTTTTAACAAAAAACTTATGAGTAAACAAATTCTCTTCGGCGATGAAGCTCGCCTCAAAATGTTTTCTGGAATGGAAAAAGTTGCAAAAACTGTTATTGCAACCATGTGACCAAAAGGACGAAATGTAATTTTTTCTAAACCTTTTGGTGCACCTCAAATTACCAATGATGGTGTCACAATCGCCAAAGAAATCGAACTCGAAGACAAAATCGAAAATATGGGTGCTGAACTTATTAAAGAAGCTGCTTCTCGAACCAATGATTCGGCGGGTGATGGAACCACAACAGCAACGCTTTTGACCTATGCAATAGCAAAAGAATGACTTCGCGAAATTCGTTCTGGAATCAATGCTATTGAACTCAAAAATGGAATGAAAAAAGCAGGTACGCTTGTAGTTGAAGAACTTTCTCGCATGGCAACGCCACTCAATAGTCAAGAAGAAATCGAACAAGTGGCAACTATTTCTGCACAAGATGCCACTGTCGGAAAAATTATTGCTTCAGCCATGGAACAAGTTGGGAAAGATGGTGTTATCACTGTGGAAGAAGGTCGAACTTTTGGACTTGAAATTGAAGTCACTGAAGGAATGAAATTCGAAAATGGCTATATTTCCCCATATATGGTAACTGATACCGAAAAAATGGAATCTCGCATTGATGATGCTCATATTCTTATTACTGACAAAAAAATTTCTTCTCTCAAAGATATTCTCGGCGTACTCGAATCTCTCGCACAAAATGGACAACGCGAGCTTGTTATTATTGCTGAAGATATTGATGGCGAGGCTCTTACTGGTCTTATTCTTAATAAACTCAAAGGTTCACTCAATATTCTCGGAATCAAAGCACCAGGATTTGGCGATCGCAAAAAAGAAATTCTCACAGATCTTGCGATTCTTACAGGTGCAACGCTTATCACAGAAGAAACGGGTTACAAACTCGAGCATGCACATATTCAACATCTTGGGCGCGCAAAAGCAGTGGTTGCAACCGCAGATTCTACAACCATTATTGGCGGTGCGGGGGACAAACACTTGATTGACACTCGCGTTCGCGAACTACATGCGCAAATTGAAAAAAGCAAATCCGATTATGACAAAGAAAAACTTGCCGAAAGAATTGCCAAACTTGCAGGCGGAATTGCTGTTATCAAAGTTGGTGCCGCTTCAGAAGTAGAAATGAAAGAGAAAAAACTTCGAATCGAAGACGCACTCAATGCTACCAAAGCCGCAGTAGAAGAAGGAATTGTAGCAGGTGGCGGTGTGGCACTTCTCAAAGCTTCACAAATTATTTCTCATGCAGATATGAGCGAAGAAGAAAAAGTTGGTGCCAATATTGTAGCGCGCGCACTTACCTATCCAGTTCGTCAAATTGCCGACAATGCTGGAAAAGAAGGTGCTGTAATTGTTGCCAAAATTCTTGAAAATTCTTGAAAAAATTTTGGTTATGATGCTGCCACTGATGAATACAAAGATTTGGTGCTTTCAGGAATTATCGATCCTGCAAAAGTAGAACGATCAGCACTACAAAACGCTATTTCTATAGCAGGAATGTTTCTCACAACAGAAGCACTCATTGCAGACGCACCAAAAACCGAAAAAGACCTTCCAGCTATGCCAGCAGGTGGAATGCCATGAATGGGAATGTATTAAAATAATAATAAAAAAAACGAACAATTATCGAATGATTTTTGTTCGTTTTTAATTTTATCAATATTTTTGATTTTATAAAAACTTTGTGATACAATATTTTTATAAAATTTTTTAAGTATGGAAGAAATATTGCAAGATATAGAAAAAATTCAGAAAATAACCAAAGAAGAAAGCCAACATCATGGTTCTTTTAATACTTTTTGGAAAAAATTTTTCCTCTTTGTTCAAGATAAAATTCATAATCACTATGCCGCTGACCTGGCTTTATATTTTTGGCTTTTTTGTGTATCTATAATTATTGGTGAGATGGTTGTATGAACTGAAAGAATGTGAATATTTTCTATTCTTGCTTGGTTTGTCTTTGCTTTTTTTGTTTTAAGGAAAATTGATTCTCGATCTGATCATGATATTATTCGTGAAAAACGATTAGAAAAATTTCGAAGATTTCTTTTAAGAATCAATATTATACCACAAGATATTCACAAACATAATAAAATTTTGAAAAGAAATTTACAAAATTATGATATTAATAAATTTATTTCCATATCAGATGAGATTTTAAAAATATCAAAAAAACTAGCATTATTTCGATATTTTCTACCATTTTTCTATAGCAAACAATATATTCGAAATTTGAATTTTATTATTTATAGTGAAATTTTTCTTCTTGAAAAAATCATTTCATACATTTTTGAAAACCAAATACTTCATCATGAAAAAATAATTTCAGATATTTCTCATCTACAGAATAATTCAGAAGAAGATTATAGAGATATTCTTGAATTGCAGAAAATACGATTAGAAAAACAAAAAGAAATTTTTGAAAAATTTTTATTAAAAAAATCCTAAAAATAGGATTTTTAAATTGCAGGATTTTTATCGGCGAATTGAAGGAATTTCCTTTCTTTGATGCTTTATTACATTAATAAAATCGGAACGAATATATCCATAAATTTCATTATCCAGACTTCGAATTTCTGACCAATTATTAACTTCAGAAATCACATAAACTGGTGTTTTGTTCACAAAAACATCTACTACTTTTGCTCCATACCATGGATTTGAACGAACATTTACTTTGTGAGCCACTTTTACCTCGGCAATATCACTCCAATATGCAGAATCAGCCTGAAAAATACGAACTAAATCGCTTGGATTAGGATCACGCAAAAAACGTGTAGCAATATAACCTTCACTTCCCTTTTCTACATTTGCTTCCACATTATTTGTCCAAGTATTTTCTACTTCAACTACTGCTGTTTCCACTTGTGACCATGCGCCCACTTCTTTTTCCACTACTACCGCATCATTTTTGAGTGTATATGCAGTGGTTTGACTTTTCATAGACGCTTTTTCACGAATGCGAACGCTGTATTCAGGATTTGTATATGCAATATTTTCTTTTTTCATTTCCTCAATACGGTAGTTTCCAATATCTTCTGAAGTCACATCAAAAATAATCATCGGACTTTCTGATGATTTTTCTGGCATGTTCTGAGGTTTTTCAGTATTCAGATCAGCAATTTGAACAACACTAGACGTACAGTCGCCTGTTTGAATTGTTTCTATTTTCGCTACATCTGTGCGCACAAAAGAGACATCACAAGATGCTTGTGCTGTTTGTAAAAAAGCAAAACTCACAAAAAATACAGATACCAAAAGTTTTAGAAAATTTTTCATAATCAAAAATTATATTGAAATAATTATAAAACTTATTCTTATTTTGTCAATATAATTTTATTTTTTATAAAATTTTGATGGAAATAATCCAAATATTATATTTCCCACAAGAATCCCAAAAGTATTTGCATACAAATCAAGCCAAGTATCATTGGGATGTGGCGCAAATATAAGATTCATATAATTCTGTGCAATACATTCTGCCAACTCATTAGCAATACCACAAAAAGATGCGAGCAAAAATGAAAATACAAAAAACTGAAATCGCCCAATCTTCACACCGCTCGCAATATATGCACAAAAAATCACAATCATCACCGCCGTACCCCCACCAAATGCATGTTGAAAACGATTTGCAAGTTCAGGATCAGGAATTATGTACATAATATACATACACATTGCAAAAAACCCGAGAAAACTCACAATATGCAAAATAGAAAATTTTGGACGAAAAAATTTATTTTCAAAAAATTTTTGAAATAAAAAAGTAAAAACAAAATACGCAAAAACTGAGGCAATTGCCAAGAAAGTTGCAAAAATTGAAATTTTCATAAAAATTTTTAAAAAATAAATGTACAATTATTATACGATAATTGTACGAAATTATTCAAAACTCATTCACTGAATTTCATATACTTTCGCTTCAAATTTTTTGAGATTTTCTTTTATAATCAATACTTCCACAAAATCTTGATCTCGCTCAATAATCAATTCAAAATTACGAATTTCATGAGAAATAAGCCTTTTATTATCAAGCAAAACATCAATAGAATTTTCTCGTTTTGAACAATTTTTTATATAAATTCTTCACTTATCAGAGAGCACCAAACTACCAAAATGAACGGGCGAAATGGTGCCAATTGGCGTCAAAATATTGAGATTCGCATTGTGCGGAAGAATAATTCACGAATAGCTTTTTGACCATCAAGTCGAGCCTGCGGGTGTTGAAATCATAATTCCATCACCACAAAAATTTTTCACACTTTTTCAGAGATGAGAGATTTCAAGATTCAAGCTCGATGCATCTCAACTTCGAGTTATATACACCTCATTGAAAGCATTTTCTTCAAGAATTTCACCATTTTCAAACCTGATAATCGCTTTGAGAATTGGGTATTTTTTGACAACAAAATTGATTTTTTCATTATTTTTGCAAAAATCTTCCTTTTCTTGAACCAAGAATCCAAGATTTCAAAAATTTATTCATAAAATTTTCCTATTTTCTTTATGTGCAATTTTGGCCACAAATACAAAAAGTCCATCTCATCAAAGAGAAAGAAAAGTTTCTTCTTGTAGTGATTTTTCCAAATTTTGAAAATTATCCGATTTTATAAAGTCTTCAATTTCTGTCCGTTTTTCACTTCTTTTGTCATAAAAATATGTAATTTTTCAGATTTTTTCTGAAATTAAAAATTCTTCGTGTGACATTTTAAAAATTTTTTAAAA
>JBHBSX010000088.1:0-7778 GCA_041779175.1 Candidatus Altimarinota bacterium
AAAAATAGAATTTTTTATAATATTTTCATGAATATAAATCTGGAAAAAATTTTACAAGAAAAATTCGGCTTAGAGAATTTTCGAGAATGACAAAAAGAAATTATAGAAAGTATCTTACAATGACAAGATACTCTTGTTTTTATGCCAACAGGCGGTGGAAAATCTTTGACTTATCAATTTCCTGGTATTATTCGAGATGGCATTGTTTTGGTAATTTCCCCACTAATTTCACTCATGAAAGATCAAGTTGATAAACTCAATAATCTCAATATTCCAACCGAACAAATCAACTCAACAATTGATTATACCGCAAAACAATATATTCTTGCTGATATTACAAGTAAAACACCAAAAACAAAATTTCTGTATATAGCACCAGAACGCTTGATGAGTCAGGATTTTCTTGAGGCTATTTCTCATACAAAAATCGCTTTAATAGCCATTGATGAAGCTCATTGTATCAGTCAATGGTGACATGATTTTCGTCCGAGTTATATGAAGATTCGAGACTTTCTTACAAATCTTAGAAACAAAAATAATCAAATTTTTCCTATTATCGCGCTCACGGCAACAGCCACAAAAAAAGTAAAAAAAGATATTATAGAAAGATTAGGAATATCACATCCAAAAATTTTTACAACTGGATTTGATAGAAAAAATCTTATTCTTGTGGTTCGAGAAATCTCAAAAAAAGAAGAAAAAAATGCAAAACTCCTTGAAATACTTGACAAAACTCCATGAAATGGAATTATATATTGTTCTTCGGTAAAATCATGCAAAGAAGTATTTGAATTTTTACAAGAGAAAAATATCTCTTCCGCTATGTACACTGGTGAAATGACAGGAAATATTCGCGAAAATGTGCAAAATAATTTTATGAATTCTGAATACAAAGTTATTGTGGCAACCAATGCCTTTGGAATGGGTATTGACAAAAAAGATATTCGTTTTGTAATTCATTATAACCTTCCATGAAGTATAGAAAATTATTATCAAGAAGTGGGGCGAGCAGGACGCGATGGAAAAAATAGCTTTGGAATTGTATTAGCGAGTTTTTCTGATACAAAAATTCAAGAATTTTTCATAGAAAATTCCTATCCGAGCAAAGAAGATATTTTAAAGTTTTATGATTATTTATACAATAATTTTGAATATTGACAAGGTTCTAATGAAAAAATTTTGCAAACATATTATATCATGGCAGCGCAAAGTGGAATCAAAAATGATATGCAGGTTGGTGCTATTTTAAGAATTTTTGAAAAATATAATATTCTCAAACGCTGAATTGACGATGAAAATATAGAAAATTTTCACTGAAGAGGCGTTACACTTTTGATAAATAAAATGCCTCATTCGGCACTTCCCATAGACTGGACTCATCAGAATCTTCTCAAAACCGAAGCATATTTCAAACTTGGACAAATCAAAAAACTTCTTTTCTATCCAAGTTGTCGAAAAAAATTTATTCTGGAGTACTTTGGAGATGAAGAAGACATAACTAAAATTGCAGACAATTGCTGAACTTGTGATTTTTGTATAGACAAACGAAAAATGGAGAATTCCGAGCAAAAAGAAATTGTAAAAATTTCTGTGTTTGCACTGGCTTTAGAAACTGTTTTGGATCTCAATGAACGATTTGGAATAACTATGATTTCCAAAATCCTTCACGGAAATACTGATAAAAAAATTCTTGAAAATCATCTTGATGAAGAAGAAAATTTTGGCATTCTTTCAAATTATAGCATTGAAATGATTTCCGCTATTTTAGAGACCTTATTGAGTCAAAATTTTCTGTACAAAACAGAAGGAAATTATCCAATACTGGGCGTGACCAGCATGGGACGCAACGCTATTCGCAATAATAATATTCTTGAAAAAGAAAATAAAGAATTGCAATTTTATCTTGAAAAAAGAATTCCCCAGAAAAAATATTTTTCAGAAAAAATTCAAAAACCAAAAAAAATACCAAAAATCGACACCTTTACGCAAACTCTGGATTTATGGAAAATCCACAAAAATATTGAAAAAATTGCGAAAATTCGTGAACTCACAAAACAAACCATAGAAGGTCACTGTATAGAACTCTATAAAAATAACTTGCTTTCTTTGCAAGAAATTCTTTCATTAGCAAACTTTGAACATCTCAAAGTTATAAAAAATTTTTTAGAAAAAAATTCCGAAGAAAATAAACTTTCAATTATAAAAGCAGAATTAGAAAATATGTGATACGAAAAAATTACGTATTTTGAGATAAAAATTGCATGCACACTCATTGAGAAAAAAGCATTGTAGATATACAAAACAACAGTGCTTTTTTATTTTTTCGATTTTTCAAAAAATTTGAAAAATAAATTTGCTTTTTCAAAAAAAATATATATAATTCGCTCGCTTTTCGAAAATCGAAATTTGCACCCATAGCTCAATTGGAAGAGTATCGGTCTTCGAAACCGGCGGTTGTAGGTTCGAACCCTACTGGGTGCACCACAACACTCTCTATCTTGAGATTATTTGCCCAGGTGGTGGAATTGGTAGACACGTACGCTTGAGGTGCGTATGCCTAACGGTGTGGGGGTTCAAGTCCCCCCTTGGGCACCATTTTTTAAAAAAGTTATTAGAATTGAGCAATAGTATTTAGTTTTTTGCTAATAACTATTACCTTGTTCTGATAACTTTTTTAGTTTTTTGGTTTCTTGCTTCGCCATAAAAAAGCAAGAGGAGACATTCGTACCTTTGAAAATTGAGCGATTGTATTTAACTCTTTTATCCATTTTATTCTATGAAAAAAGGAATTCATCCAGAATCTCGCGAAATTCTTTTCGTGGATCGTAGTGCTGACTTTGTTTTGAAAGTAAATTCAACACTTCAACCAAAAGATACTTACACTTTTGAAGGTAAGGAATATCCAGCAATGTTTGTAGAAACTTCTTCTGCTTCTCATCCATTCTATACTGGACAAAAAGTTCTTTTGAAAACATCTTCTATTGACAAGTTCTACGCTCGTCAAAAGAAAACTGAAAATCTTTCAAAATAATAACTCCCCATTTTGGGGGTTTTATTTTTGAAAAATTTCTAGTATTAAGCCAAAATATTTATTTCTATTTTTCTCATAAGAAAACATAACAGTATAATTTTTAAAAAAATTATACAAATTACTTGTGTTTTTCATTTCAAGCTTTAACATTCTCAAAAAAAATCCACGTAAAAATATTACAAGAATATGAGACAAAATCTCATTTTAATTTGCAAAATAAAAAATTTTTCATATACTTGGTTTACTTTTTAAACTTAAAATATGAAAGCTTCTGATCTATTCGTTCAAATTCTTGAACAAAAATGAGTAAAAGTGATTTATGGTGTTCCTGGTGAGGAAAACCTTGATCTCGTGGATTCTATTCGCAAATCTGGAAAAATAGAACTTATTCTTACTCGCAATGAACAAACCGCTGTTTTTATGGCAGCAACTTATGGGCGTCTCACTGGTGAGGTTGGTGTTGCGCTCGCAACACTCGGACCTGGCGCGACAAATATGGTAACAGGCGTAGCCTATGCACAACTCGGCGGATTCCCTGTTATGGTGATTACTGGACAAAAACCTATTAAAAAATCAAAACAAGGATTGTTTCAAATCATTGATGTTGTTGGAATGATGAAACCAATTACCAAATTCTCTACAACTGTAGTGAGCTCGGCTCGTATTCCATATATTCTTGAAAATGCTTTCAAAGAAGCAATTTCAGAACGACCTGGTGCGGTTCATATCGAACTTCCAGAAGATATTGCCAGCGAAGATGTGGCAGATTTTCCAGAATTTTCTCAAGAAAAAATCCGCCGACCAATTGTCGATGAAAAGGGTATCAATATTCTCAAAGCTGAAATCGAAAAAGCCAAAAAACCAATTGTTCTCATTGGTGCGGGTGCAAATCGCAAAAGAATTACCAAGTTTTTGACAAAATTTATTGAAAAATATAATATTCCATTTTTTGCATCTCAAATGGGAAAATGAGTAGTTTCGGAAGATCTCAAAGAATATCTTGGAACCGCAGCGCTTATAAGTGGTGATTATATTCACGATGCTATCAAAGAAGCGGATCTTATTCTTTCTATTGGTTATGATCCTATAGAAAAACCGACGCATCTTGTGGGTCAAGGTGGAACCAAAAATATTCATATCAATTTTTATCCAGCAGAAATCGACGCGGTATACAATCCATATCTCGAAATTGTCGGTGATATTGGAAATGTTTTTTGGCAATTATCCGAAATTGATTTGAAAGCTGATTTTGATTTTGCAAAAATCTATGCAATTCGTGATCAGTATATTCAAAAAATTGCAGAAAATACCAGTAATGAAGATATGGGAAACAATATTATGTGACCTCGAAAACTCGTCAATGATGTGAGAAAAGTCCTTAACAAATCTGATATTGTCGCGCTCGATAATGGCTTGTACAAAGTATGGTTTGCGCGTAATTATACAAGTTATGAACCAAATACCCTTCTTCTTGACAATGCGCTTGCCACTATGGGTGCGGGACTTGCTTCTGGACTTGAAGCTAAGAGAATCAATCCTGACAAAAATGTGGTTGTAGTTACTGGTGACGGTGGACTTGTGATGAATCTTGGTGATCTTGAAACAGCGGTTCGTATGAATCTTGATTTGACAATTGTGGTGCTCAATAATAGAAGTTATGGAATGATTAAGTGGAAACAAGTTGGTGCCAATATGCCAATGTGGGGACTTGATTTTGGAAATCCTGATTTTGTAAAACTTGCCGAAAGTTTTGGTGCCAAGGGTTATAAAGTTACCAATAAAAATGATTTTGAAAAAATCCTTTCACAAACACTCACAGAAAAAGGAATCAAAGTTATTGATCTTGACTTTGAATATCCTATTGAAATTAAATAAATCACAATAAAAAGGAGAAAATCTCCTTTTTATAATATTTTTAACAATTATTTATATTCCATAATAGCATTAATTTTTCATTTCACTTTTTCTGAAGTTTGTCATATAGCCTTCAAATATGCTAAATAACTCATCAATAAATGTGGTCATGTAAGATTTTTATCTTGACATGAAGCAATAAAATCCTCTAATCAAGTTGCTTTTTTCAACATATCTTCATCCAAATTATTTACATAAAAATTAATATCATCCACTATAGATTGAGGAGTTTTTCAAATCAAATCAATACTTTCCCATTTATCAGTAGCGTTGCTCCACCTTTCTCTTATAACATCCATTGTATATTCTTCACTCAAAAATAAAGTAAATACAACTTCAGGGTTATGTCTTTTTCTTTCCATAACCACACCAGTAGGAACCATAATTCCAGAATTTTTCTCCAGATTCAATTCTTTTAATATGTGTTCTTGTATGCTTCCTTCAATGTCCTCCATTTGTGGAAAATAAGGAGCAAAACTAGAAACAATCCCAAGTTCCTCAGAAACCTCCTTTACAGCATTTGCTTTCAAAATCTCAGGACCTCATTTCTCTCAGTCCAAATTAACAGCTCAAGACGCACTAGCAGTCAATCAATTATAATTTGTTAAAGTTGCTTTATTGTTTCTCTGCTGACAAATAATAGTCCCATTCTTTAGTACTATCATTACGCTCACTCAAAGTGAGTTTGGCAATAAAAATTCACCTGTCTCTTTATTTTGCAATCCAATACTTTCCATAATCTCTCTCAATTTTTTTGTCTCTCAATTAACCTTAAATAACACTGCATCAAGTGAAACATTTGTTGATCCAAAAGCAAAATATGGAATTTCTTCGATAACAAAATCTCCGTTTTCTTTAATTTTTTTCAAAGACACTACTGTTCAGTTAGTAAATTTTCGTCAAGAATTTCTTGCTTCTTTTAATTGTTCTGACAGTCTTTCAAAAATTTTTTCTAAAAAATATTTTTTGAAATTCAAAATTTTTCTTCCAAAACAGGAAATAAGTTTTCCATTTTTGCATCCAAAAAGTCAAGCGTCTTCAGCACTTCCAATTGTATTTCTTTATCAACTTCAGAAAAAAGTCTTGATATAATATATCACCTTAATTCAGATGGCTTAATATCTCTTTCTTCCAGAGACACATCTATAGACTGATTTAGCGTATTAATATGTTTCAATCCTGAAATTTTCTCAATCTGCTCGCTTATTTTATCGTATTTTTCTAAAACACTAATATTCTTATGTACTTCAGAAATAGAATAACCATTGTTCAATATAACATCTTTTTTATTCATAACCTTATCTTATTATAAAATATTTACTTTAATACACAATTATTATACTAAATAATTATAAAAAGTCAAATTTACTATTTATATCTTCCTAACAAAACTAATAAATTTAAATCATATGCCAAAAACCATTCAATCTATCAATCCTTTTACTGAAGAAGTAAATGCTGAATTCTCACTACTTACACGAGAAGAATTGCAAGAAAAAATCACACAAGCACATAAAACCTTTCTCATTTGGAAAGATGTTGCCAAATCCGAGAAAAAAGCACTTATGCTCAAACTTGCTGATATTATAGAAAAACATCAGGCCGAACTTGCGGAAATCGAGATGAAAGAAATGGGAATGTTGTATTCATATAGTTTTGCAGGACTTGGCAAAACCGCCAATTTGATTCGCTGGTTTGCCAATAATTTTGAAGAAATTCTTGCAAATAAAATTTTTGAAACGAACGGTCTCAAAGTACAATCACAATATGATCCCATTGGTGTCATCTATGGTGTAGCACCTTGGAATTTTCCTTTTAATCAAGTACTTCGTGCGGCTGTTCCGAATATTCTCGCGGGCAATACCACTATTTATAAACATGCGTCCAATACGCCAATTGCCGGCGCAAAAATCGAAGAATTATTTCTTGAGACTGGTTTTCCTATTTGAGTATATCAAAATATTTTTGTTTCAGGAAGTGAAAGCGAGTTTATTCTTTCTCAAAAAGAAGTTCAAGGAACGAATCTCACTGGTTCTGAAGGCGCTGGAAGTGCGGTTGGATCGCTTGCAAGCAAATTTCTCAAACGATCAGTTCTTGAACTTGGCGGAAATGATGCTTTTATTGTCGCAGACACGGACAATATTGCCGAAATCGCACAAAAAGCTGTTCTTGCAAGAATGGGAAATAATGGACAAAAATGTAATTCCCCAAAGCGTTTTATCGTTCCAGAAAAATACTATGAAGATTTTTGTAAATATAGTGTAGAAACTATGAAAAATCTCATTATCGGCGATCCAAAAAATCCTGAAACACAAGTGGGACCAATGGCTCGTGCGGATCTGGTGGACGAAATTCATGCACAAGTACAAAAAACTATTGCCGAAGGTGCGACTTTGCTTTTTGGTGGTGAAAAACTTGATAGAAAGGGTTTTTTCTATTCACCAACTATTCTTGCCGATATTACCAAAGAAATGACAGCATACAATGAAGAAATTTTTGGACCTGTGATGTCAATTATCAAAGTAAAAGATATTGACGAAGCTATTGCTGTAGCCAATGACAGTGATTTTGGGCTTTGTGGAAGTGTATACGGCGACAATCATGAACAACTGGTCTCTATTGCTTCACAAATTCATACAGGAATGGTTTTCTTGAATCAAGCTCCTGCTTCACAAGCTAGTCTGCCTTTTGGTGGTGTCAAAAAATCAGGATATGGAAAAGAAAACGGACCCGATGGACTCAAAGCATTTACAAATGAAAAAATCATTGTACTATAAAATTCCCCGAATGGGGAATTTTTTGAAAAATATTATATAAAAGAAATAAAAAATCA
>JBHBSX010000089.1:0-3928 GCA_041779175.1 Candidatus Altimarinota bacterium
AATAATTATTTTTATAAAATTTGACAAAAAATATTTATTAAATAAAATTACTATGTAATGCATAGTAATTTTATTTTTTATGAAAAAATTTTGAAAAATTTTGGGAATTATTACAATAATTATTCTTTTTCTATTGTTGATTGCTTACTTTATTTTTTTGTATTTATATTCAAAAGATGAAAGAACTTGGGACGACGGCGTTGCGGAGCAATATTTTTCTCAATTTGAAGTCTCTGGATTTTTAGAAAAAAATTTTCAAAAAATGTGAAAATTCGCCACTAAACATATAACATTTGCAAGCAAAAATCCTGAAATTAAAAATTTTACCATTTTCTACCCAGAAAATCTAGAAACACAAAACAATATATTTCCTGCTGTAGTGATGGTAAATGGAACCAACACTACAGCCTCATCATACTTGCCTATTTTCGAACATTTAGCATCATATGGTTTTGTAGTAATTGGAAATGAAGAATTACAGTCTGGAGGCGGAAAAAACACTTCCGAAACATTAGATTTTTTATTGCAGCTCAATCAGGATTCAAATAGTGTATTTTTTGAGAAAATAAACACAGAGAAAATCGGAATTGCTTGACATTCACAATGATGAGCTTGAGCCATTAATGCAGTGAGCAATTTTGAAAATAGCAAAAAATTCCACTCACTTTATACAGCCAGCGGAATCAAAGAAGAATTAGCAAAAGATTTATGAAAATGATACAATACCAACAAGATTACAATTCCGTTTTTTGCTATAAATTCAACAGGATTCCAAGATTCTTTGGTGAGTTCACGAGACAATTTAGAAAAAATTTTTAAAAAAACTCAATGATACACTATAATTGCCACGAGAAAATGAGTGGATCATAGGGATGTTTTGGAATATGGAGATGCTTATATGACAGCCTGGTTTTTATACACCCTAACATCCGACTCGGAAGCACAAAAAATTTTTGAAGAAAATGGTGAAATTTTCCATAATTCTGACTGGAAAAATGTAAAAGCAAAACAATAAACACTCTTGTCAAAAAAAAAAAAAAAAACAATATACTAAAGACAAAGTTAGCATATTGTTATGAAAAAATTTTTAAAAAAATTTGGCTTCACACTGGTTGAACTTATGATAGTAATTTCAATTATATGAATACTATCAGCAACACTATATCCCCAGATTACAGGATATTTCGAGAGAACACAAAATATAAAACGAAGACAAGAAGTACAAAAAGTATCTTTAGGGATAGAAACATATTATGCGGATTATGGAAGTTATAAGATTCCGAATACAGGATTAAAATGACAATGATATTGATGGTTCAATGTTTCTAATGATTGATATCCATGAAATTATACAAAATCTACTTCTCAATGACTTGAAGAGTTATGATATATTCGCCCATGAACAATACCAACCATTAAATTACAAAAAAACTGGAGAGAAATAAAAGTATACAACAATTCCCCATGTTCTGAAGATTCCAATTTTGCACTCATGTTTTATTTTGATGATTCTTTGTGAAAATATGCTATCTTTACAACTGTAACCAACCCTACAACAAAAGAGATCGAAGAAGTAACAAACTTATACAAAGCACTCGATGAATTTGGACCCTGTACACGATATGGGAAAAATTATGGAATATGAAACTAGTTATTTATTGTACAAAAATATAATACCACCAAGAATAAAAATATATGTATATTGCAATATGCATATATTTTTGCAAATTCATAATAACATTTTTTTGCTTAAAAAATAATTTATATACATTAATATTTTAATAATAAAAAATTTTTACTTAAATAACAAAAATCCTCTTCAATTCCTCATTCCACAAAATAATAAATTATTTACATATATACTATTATATCTTTGCTCATTCTCCATAAAATTTAAAAAAATAATCACTCTATTTACGTACTAAAAATTTTTCAATAAAATAATAACTCCCCTAAGGGAGTTATTATTTTATTTTCCAAGTCGTTGAGCCACAGCTTGAATAAGTTCAAAAAATTCTTCTCTATCCATTCTATCATGAAGATCATCCCATTCTGCATTAATTCCAAGAGTATTACGCGCATAATCAAGGTATTGAACATCAGAAAGAGAAATAGATGCGCCCGCCGCACGAGAAAGAAGAATAATAGCTTCTAATTCTGTGATAAATCCTTTTGGACGAAAATTACCATTTGAGTCACCTTTCATAATCCCCATTGCCTGCAAAGAATTGACAGCCGATCGAAATTCTGAAGAAATAGCATTAGCATCACGATAATTCGAGACACTATTCTTATTGCGATTTGCAAAAATCCCATTATTGAAAGCTCTTTCAATTACTACAGCCACCTCATCACGAGTTACCCAGCCATCTGGATTAAATGCTACTACAGAGTTTGTTGTGGTAAGATTTTTAGCTTTTGCCCAAGAATAAATCGCTTGTTCATCCGCATCTCCATCAAAATAATATGTATTCGTAGAAGTATTAATCGATGTATTAATAGGTACAGTCTTATTGTTATTTGTTGTAGCATATGATGCATAATAACTCACATCATCTTCAATAATATCATCATCAAACAAATCATCAGCTACTTGAGCTGAAATTGAACCAAAAATAGAAACTGCAAAATTATAATATTCCCCATAACGGTTCTCTGCTTGATCTACTTTATTATCAAAAATATTCATTGCTTGCTTAAAATTCTGCGCGCCATGAACAGAAATATAATCTGCAAAAATAGCGTTGATACGATTGTAATCCCTATACATAGCTAAAACAAATCCCGCATCAGCCAATTGAGTTGCTGAAAGTGTTGAACCCTTTACATTCAATACATCAATATTTTTAAGAGAAGGAATATATACTGAAGGATTTGCTTGAGAGATAGTTTTCTGAGCGCTTAAAGATTGAGGAATAGAAGCAGCATTTACAGGTACTGCTGAAATACTAGTTGCAAGCATAGTTGCACCCACAGCCATAGAAACAAGGATTTTCTTATTCATAAAAATATTATAAAAAATAAAATGCACAGCTATTATATTTTTTGTAATAAAAAGTCAATCTTTGCCTCCTTCATTCTTAATATGCTATTACTTTATATATCTTCAAAAATAAAAATTTCTTCAATTTTTTTGTCAAAAACTTTGGCAATTTTGTGTGCCAGTTCAAGCGAAGGATTGTACTTCCCCTGCTCAAGAAAAACAATAGTTTCACGACGAACTTCAACCTTGTCTGCCAAGTCTTGTTGCGTTAAACCGAGGATTTTTCGATTTTCTTTGATGGTTGTTTGCATAAAAATTATATTTTAGAAAAACGCTTAATAATCCAAACATATACTACTTGCACAAAAACTGATCAAAGAATTAACATTTCTAGTAATATATGTATCGAGATATTTTGTAAAATTTCCCAATTCATCTCATATCCAATAGCAGCAATAATCAATGCAAAAATCATAGTAAGATATGTATAATATCCAGAACGATACATAATCTGCATTTCAAATTCGTCCATTTTATACAAATAATGATTGAGAACTGGCCACAATGATAAACCAATAAACAATAATCATATCATTACAAAGATATTTTTAAATATTCCCGCCAAGGCACCAAGAATACAATAAAAAATAAGTACATACAAACGATTTTTTTCAAGATTTTTCATAAAAAGAAAGTAAAAAAATAAAATTATTTTTGTTGTAATTTGCTCGTTCGGTATTTTTGAAAAAGATATGCTATTCCCGTGATGATAATTAGATCAAATACAATACCTCCCACAAAAAGCAAAGTCATAGGATCAGAAAAAGTTTCCCAGCCATTATTGTACACACGAAATATAATAAATATAAACAAAATAGCAATCATTATTGCAAAATATTTTTTGGATTTCATATTTTATTAAATTTTTAAAAAATAAATGTTGGA
>JBHBSX010000090.1:0-3885 GCA_041779175.1 Candidatus Altimarinota bacterium
AAACAAAAAATAGATAACTACATTTTACAAATACAAGAGTTATTGGATAATGAGAGTAAGTTGAGAGATTTTTGTAATAAAGTAAAAGAATCCTTTAATGGAGTAAGTCTTGCAGATATTGATAAGCTTTATGATACCCCTTTTTATGCATATAAAAATAATTTTAGCTTACAATTAAGGCAAATTAATAACTTGAAAAAATGATATGTTTCTGTATTGCTTGGGACGATATCTAAATGGATTATGAATGGGGATGTAGATATTGTTGCCCTAGAAAACAATTTACTGTCATATGGTATTGATAATACTGAATCATTTCAGAAACATATGTGAGCAGAAAATCATGCTACCTTTGCGGAAGCTTTGATAAATAAGCTTTCATTCTGTTATCACAAAGAAGATATAAAAAATTATCAATTCTGTTATCCTCTAAGAATTACAGAGAGACGTAAAAAATTTGAAAATAAAAATAATTGAATTTTATTTTTTGTAGATGAGAACGAAACATCAAAGATTTGTCCGCAATGTAATAAAAAGCTACATAGATCAAAACAAAATGGAGATGATTATTTGTATCATAATGATAACAATCCAGTTTGACTGGAATGTATAAAAAATCCTTTTGAAATCAAAAAAAGTGAGTGAAAAAAATGAGAATATAATTGAATGCAATTTAGCGATTGAGACGACCTCGCAACTTACAACATTGCTAAAAAAGCAAAAGAATATCTGGAAAATTTAATAAAAAATTCCCCTCAAAACTAAGGGGGATTTTTTTAAAAAATATTTTTTAATTTCTCTTCTTCTTTGACTTCTTTGCTTCGCTTCCAAGATCTTCCTTGGTACGAACTACCGCATAGAAATCAGGTTTTTCTGGTACAGAAATATATACATCAACATGTCCGCCATGTGCTGATTCTGCTTCTTCACCTTGAAGTGAATATATTTTTTCAAGTACAAAATTCACTGATTGTGTAGGGGAAATAAGTCTCAAGTTATCACCAACATCAATACGATTTTTTACCTGAATGCGAGCGATTTTTCCTTCGTCAAGAAGCTGTTTGATAAAATCAGGTGTTTCTGATTCTTTTTCTTCATAAATCACCACACCAGCCATTTCTTCTTCGTGAAGTTCTTTATTTTTTTCAAAATAAATTGCCTTTTCTCATGGGTTACCAACGAGAAACCCAGGGGTGTATCCACGATTTGAAATTGCAAATACTTCATCAGAAAGTCCAGCAATATCATAAGATTCTCATTTTTCTACGGCATCAAGTGCTGGACGATATGCGCGACCGACACCAGCAATATAATTCACGGTTTTAGAACGGCCTTCTACCTTGAATGATACAATTCCTGCATCTGCCAATTCTTGCATATAAGAAAGCAAACACATATCGCGAGAGTTCATAATATAAGTTCCGTATTCGTCTTCATCAATTGGTAATTTTTCACCCGGTCTTTGCATTTCTTCAAGATAGAATTCGCCAGTCAGCTCTTCATAATCTTCTGGTCGACCCGTAGAATCATAGAGTTCATCAGGCGATGCATCTTTTTTGAAAACCTTATATTCCCAACGACAAGAATGCGAACAAGTTCCTTGATTTGGATCACGATGAGAAAAATAATTTGAAAGCAAACACCTACCAGAGTATGCCATACAGATAGCACCATGAACAAAAAATTCCAATTCCATATCAGGACATTTTTCATGAATTTCTTTCACTTCACGAAGAGAAAGTTCGCGAGAAAGAATAATTCTTTTGATTCCAATTTCTTTCCAGAACTCTACTTGTGCCCAGTTTGTGTTGTTTGCCTGAACTGAGAGATGAATTTCAGCATCGGGAAATTGCTTGCGAACAAGATAGATAAGCCCAGGATCACTCATGATATACGCATCAGGCTTGAGTGCTTGCATTTTTTCAAATGATTTCATAAAAGGCCCGATTTTGACATTATGTGCATAGATATTCGCTGTAAAATAAATTTTTTTACCACGAGAATGACAATATTCTACTGCTTCCGCAAGTGTTTCCCAAGTGAATTGATTTTCACGAGCACGAAGCGAAAACATAGGAACACCAGCATAAACCGCATCAGCACCATATGCAATAGCATATTTGAGCTTGTCAAGATTACCGGCAGGCATCAGAAGTTCGAGTTTTTTCATATAACAAGAGTTATGATAATAAAATTTTTTAAAAAATTTTTAAAAAATAAAAACCCTCACGCAAGTCGTGAGAGTGGCACAACTTGCAACAAAATCCCTATAATAAGGAATTGTTCGGGTGTGTGCACTATTACCCGTCGAGATAGTATTATTATAAAAATTTTTTAAAAAAGTCAAGTTTTATGTAGTTTTTCATGAAAATCAGCAAAAGTTTCGGTAGAAGTATCGAAGGTAATAGCTGCATTTTCAGGTTTTTCATAATTTTCTTTTTGCTTTTTGTATAAATCTTTCCAAACTTCAGGATTCTGTCTTTGTTCTAGTCTTGCTAGTAGGTCTTTTTCTTCGGCTGTAACCTCGATTAAAATATAATCACCAAGAATTTTTCACATTTTATCGCGAGTGGATTGTTGAAGGTTACAAGCATCATAGACTAATCCATTATTACTTCGCGATTTCATAGCTATGTCCACTAATTGAATAACTTTGGTAACAATTTGTGTAAGTTTATAAGAAGTGGAATCAATATCAGCTTCTCATTCTTTAAAAATAAAAGGAAGGGATTTGCGAAGTTTTGTATGAATAGTATCTGATCCAATAACTTGTTTGTATCCAAAGTTTTTAGAAAAATAATCGGCTGTTGTAGTTTTTCAAGAACCTGAAAAACCCATTAGCATTATATTTTTTGATTTACCCATAAATAAAATTACAAACATTAAAGTAATTTTAATATAAATAATTTTTTAAAAAAGTCAAGTTTTATGCAATATTTTCACGAGAATTTTTTGATAAAAAACTTATAAAAATACTTGCAATAATAAGGATAACACCGATTATGGTATAATACTTGCCATAAGTGGTGTCAGCTCAGGCTACATCAATAACTCATTGATAGAGTCCACCAACTGCCAAAGTAGCAATTCCTGCATTGAACAGATTGAATGCTATTCTTGAAAATTTTTGAAAAATATAAAACCAAAAATACACAAAAACCGCACCAATAACAGGAAATATAAATGCAAATCTCATACTTTGAGAGATTACCCCATGTCCAAGATATGAATATACAAAATTAAAAATAATACAAAATATACTCACAATAGTATATGTAATAAGTGTTGTTTTAAAAGAATGTTTATTAAACATATTTTTTAATATCAGATATAAAGAATGTCGCTAATCGCTCTTTCACTTGATTTTCCGCGACCGCTGGTTGGATTGTTAATAACTTCACCATTAAAAACCATAGTGGAAGATCCGCCACCATCAAGATTATACGCTTCGGTTACGCCATATTTTTGCATAATTGTCGCCATTTCAAGAAGTGAGAGTCCGGCACTTTCTGTGGTTCGTCCGTCCGAAACTATGAACAAATAATGTCCAGCTTCAATCATACCAATTGCGGTTCGTGGATTGCTCGACATTGATCTCTCGGATACTTCCGAATTTTCGTCTACAATAATTTGTCCATTGTTAATAAGTCCTGGCCCAAATGAAAGTACTTGCATAGCGCCCTTGGCAAGCAATTCTTCGGCAGTGATTTCGCGTTCGGTAATAATTTCAAAAGTTCCATCTTTATAAATTACCAAATCTTGCTGATCCGCAGATTGCATAGTTGATCGGTACAATACGCCATCACGAATCACATAACCATTATTTCTAAAGCCATAAAAATCTCAGTTAATAGCAAGAATGACATTATTTTCGCTGGCAATTGT
>JBHBSX010000091.1:0-2820 GCA_041779175.1 Candidatus Altimarinota bacterium
CCCCACATCAGGATTCACAGGCGGCGTCCCCACATCAGGATTCACAGGCGGCGTCCCCACATCAGGATTCACAGGCGGCGTCCCCACATCAGGATTCACAGGCGGCGTCCCCACATCAGGATTCACAGGCGGCGTCCCCACATCAGGATTCACAGGCGGAGTTTCTTCTATTATTGTTACAAATATATTTGCCGTAGAACAATATTGTTGTGAATATGTTTCTAATAATTTTGAAATTTCTCAAGCATCTTGTATTCCAAGATTTTGTATGAGTTTTTCTTGATTGATGCATATTCTATATGTGCCAAGATCATTTTTTCATGTTACTAGATTTGAAGTATCGACAGTGGCTATATTTTGATTTATAGAAACGGCAGAATTATTTCCGATATATTCTATGGTATAGTATTCTTTAAAATCTTCATTGGATATAAGTTTTTGTATAGCTTCATCATATTCTTCTGCTGCTCCATATATCTGATCATATTGATTGCGAGGAATAATCCATTCTTGATTCTTGGTATCAAGGAATATGGATCAGGTTATCGTATGGGAATAATCAAGGGTATAATTATTTGTTCATTCTAGATTGACTGAAGATACTGAAAAGGTAGCAGGCATAGGATCTCAATATATAGGCTCACCATTTTCATCCCAAGCAGGAGGCTCTTCTCCCCAATCTGGAGCAAGAGTAATTATGTTTTCATAATATTGATCATTTTCTGAAAGATTGATTTGTATCAATGGATTGTTTGTGTCTCGATTTTTTTCAACAGAATCATCTATTCCAATTGGGATACTTTGATTTTGAATATAATTGTCAAAATTATTTGCCAGACCAAGAGTGTGGATATTTACTACAATATTTACCTTTTCTGAACATATAGTTGGATTATCTGTTTCACAGAATCTATATTGACCTAAAACATGTTTTCCTTGAGGCATTTTTGCTACATTCAAGCTCATAAAAAGATGATCCCATGATTCTAGTTTTCTATTTTCAAAGCTGTGATATTCTACATATTTTTTCAATTCGTCTATATTAAAAAATTCAATACTATATTTATTCCAGTCAATAGGTATATTAAGGATTTGCTCTTTTCAGGTTTTTGAATCCATATATTTCATATGAGCAGGATTTTTTAATCGCAGAGTAGCATATTGTACCAAAGAATGCATATTGGTATCAAAATTTCAAAGAATATTTCGTTCATATGTATTTTTTGTTGCAAGTTCCATATGAGGAATATTCTTGTTTTTGATGATAATCTTGACAAAAGAGTTAGTGGGAGCGCTTTCAATAATTGTAAAGGAATCTGCATTTTTTTCTGCATAAGCAGGCGTATAGGGAATATAGAATTCGCCATCCAATATTTTTTTTCATCATGGAATAATAATTTCGCCACCACTAAAACTATGAGGTATATCTCAATTAGTACTTTGATAAAAATTTTCTTCTATATAATTAGCTTGATATGTTTTAATGTTATTTTCTGTGGATTTTTGAAAATCTGTAATTACAGTAAAGCTATCATTTTCAACAGCATTGACTCTAATCTCTGGAAGAGGATCAAAAAAATTTTTTTCAACAATGATAGTTTCATTATTGGAATTATTGATAACAGTAGAATTTTTCCATTGAATATGGTCAATCGGGTCACTCATTTTTTCTTCCAAAAGAACATCATCTTCTAATATTTGATAATTAGTACGAGCATTTAGTGTGTTAATTATTGATGAATTTGATCATTGTAGATTAGTAAAAGTTTTGAACAAAAAATTATCTTTAAAATAAAACGGGGCTTTGGAATCAAATTTTACATCAGATTCATTTTCTACTTTTTTGATAATAATTCTGATGGTACTTGTTTGGGGTGGTTCGTTTGTGGGGAATTGAGGAATAACACCATATGAAAAAGAGTATTCTCCTATTGGATATTTGCCAGAAGACAGAACAAAAACTTTATTATTATTTATAGAGCCATAGGATGATGTTTGTTTAATATATCCACCATGCAATGGATGATTTTCTGGAATTTTTAAAATAATATCCCCTTCAGAAACTTCTTCAAATGTGGAAATATCTTGAGAATTATTATTTGAAATAAAAGGTTCTTTTTTGAATTTATAAAGACTTTTTTCCTCATTGGTAGCCCATTGGCTCATCCAGAATTGTGCTGATGGAATATAAGAACTCCAAAAACCATTGTAGCTCTTATAAGAATTATAAAAATCAGAAATATCATTATTTGTAATATTGATTTGAACTTCAGGAGTATTTCCTGTTTGTATTCTGGTAATTTCTATAATATCTGGAGTTAGATAATATTTTCTTAGGGTTTTATAATATTCTCATTCTTGATTGAACTCACTAAAAAGATTTAGACTATTTATGCCGTCTAAATATGGTAATTTTTCATTTTCTTCATGTATAATGGTTATTTTTGGTTCAGAATTCAGTTGTGTTTCTGTATTTGCATTAATAATATTTAGTGAATGCAAAGAAATTCACATAGCCAATACTACAATGCTTACTTTTTTTATTATTTGTAAAAAATTTTTTTTCATAGGCATAGTTTTGGTAGTTTAAAAATTACATTTACTGTAACATTCTTTTTTAATAAAAGCAATTATTGTAGTGTTTTTTTATAAAAATCTATTGACAATGAAAAAAATATTTTAATATTTAGTATTTTTGATGCTTTTTTCTAAATTTTTGTGATTATGGAGGGAGTGTAGCAAAATGAATTGTTAGAAAAATTTTTAAAAAATATAAAATATAAAAATTTACCATAAATTCTCATTTTATGGTTTTAGGTA
>JBHBSX010000092.1:0-4985 GCA_041779175.1 Candidatus Altimarinota bacterium
TTATATATAATGTTTAGATCTTTTTTCATTTCCTCTTCACTTCAACGATTATTTATTGCTATTTTCTTAATAGCATTGTGTTGAGCAAGTTCTTCTACTTGTTCACGAGTAAATTTCGACATATTTTTAAAATTATTTTCCCTATTGTATCATTCTTTTTAAAAAAATACAATTTTTGGAAAATTTTTACAAAATAAAATCCCTCTTGACCAGAGAGGAATTTTATGATTTTTAAAGCTTTAACATATGGAAAGTTAACTAATCTTTCAATGCTTCCACACCAGAGACAATTTCTGTAATTTCTGTAGTAATAGCCGATTGACGAGCTTTATTGTAGATAAGTGTCAATGCTGATGCTTTTTTGTTCGCAGCATCTTTTGCATTTTTCATAGCCACCATACGAGCCGCATGTTCTGAAGCGCGTGCCTCAAGCACTGTTTCATGAATCATAGCATCCATAATCATAGGGATGGCATAATCGAGAACTACTTCAGGTGAAGGCTCAATTTTGAAATCTTCATGTTCATGAGATTTTTTTTCAAAATCTTTACCAGCCACGCGAGAAAGAAAATTCGAAATTTCGTCTTGATAAAAAGGAAAAATAGGTTTTACAATCGGAAGTTGGGAAATTGCCGACATATAATGACTATATACAATAGAAATTTTGGAATATTTTCCAGAATTCCAAGCATCGATCAGAAAACGAACCACACGACGAGTATGTGCCACTGTTACAGGATCTGTAATTTCATCAGAAAAATCTGCAGAAAGATTCTGTCCAGTACGAAGTACAAAGTCACGAGCGCGCTTACCAATAGTAATATAATCAAAATCCTTATTTTCTTGCTCTTCAGCACGAATATACTCCATTAATTTTTTAAAGGTATTAACATTATATCCGCCACAAAGACCTTTTTGAGAAGCAATAACAAGAATAAGTTCTTTATTTGTTTCTGGTGCTACGGTATATTTTGAAAAAATATTTTCATCACCAGAAATTTTTTCCAAGATTGACAATGCGGAAAGTGCAAAAGAACGAAGTTCCAAAACACTTTCTTGAGCCTTTTTCATTTTGACCGTTGAAATCAACTCCATTGCTTTTGTAATTTTTCCGGTATTTTTTACCGTTTTAATACGAGATTTAATCTCTTTTCCAGATGCCATAATTATTTTATGTCTTAGAAAATATTTTTACAAAATTTTTATAAAAATTTTATTATTTTGTAGAACCAAATACCTTTGCAAAATCATCAAGAAATTTTACAAGTGAATCTTTTGTTTCATCAGAAAAATCCTTAGAATCACGAATAGTAGAAAGAATAGTACCTTCGCGATCAAGCGCTGTATAAAGTTCTTTTTCGTAACGAGTGATATCTTCAACCGCAATAGTATCAAGATATCCGTTGTTACCAGCAAAAATAATTGCCACTTGTTTTTCAAATGCTACTGGTGAATAAATTCCTTGTTTAAGAATTTCAACCATACGCTTACCGCGTTCAAGTTGCTTCTTTGTATCCGCATCAAGATCAGATGCAAATTGAGAAAATGCTTCTAGTTCACGGAATTGAGCAAGAGAAAGCTTAAGGTTACCTGCATTCTTTTTCATTGCTTTTGTCTGTGCAGATCCACCCACACGAGAAACCGAATTACCCACATTAATCGCTGGCTTAATACCCGCATTAAAGAGACCAGATTCAAGGAAGATTTGCCCGTCAGTAATAGAAATTACATTGGTTGGAACATAAGCCGAAATATCACCTGCTTGCGTTTCGATGATTGGAAGAGCCGTAAGAGAACCTGCTCCAAGATCATCATTTAACTTCGCAGCACGCTCAAGAAGACGAGAGTGAAGATAGAATACGTCACCAGGATACGCTTCACGTCCAGGTGGACGACGAAGAAGAAGAGACATTTCACGATAGGCATTTGCATGCTTTGTGAGGTCATCATAGATAATAAGTGCATGTTCACCATTGAACATAAAATATTCACCCATAGCCGCACCAGCATAAGGCGCAAGCCATTGCATAGCCGCAGGTGAAGAAGCACCAGCAGAAACCACAATAGTATAATCCATTGCACCTGCTTTTTTGAGCTCTTCTGTGATGGCAACTACTTTAGAATCTTTTTGGCCAATAGCCACATAAATACATTTTACACCTGTCCCCTTTTGATTGAGAATTGTATCAATAGCAACTTGTGTTTTACCAGTCTGACGATCACCAATAATAAGTTCACGCTGTCCGCGACCAATTGGCACAAGAGCATCAATAGCCTTGATACCAGTAGCAAGTGGTTCATGAACCGATTTACGGCTCATAACACCTGTAGCAACGCGTTCAGCTGGATAGTATTCATTTGTTTGAATATCACCGAGACCATCAATTGGATTACCAAGTGGATCCACTACACGACCAAGAAGATTTTTCCCAACAGGAATCTCAAGAATCTTCCCAGAAGCCGTTGCAATCATTCCTTCGTGAATAGTTGAAAAACCAGAAAGAATTACCACACCAACAAAGTGTTCTTCAAGGTTCATGGCAACACCACGAGCCCCAGATTCAAATTCCACCACTTCATTGTAGGCAATATCAGAAAGTCCGACTACCTTAGCAATACCATCACCAAGATATGAAACCACCCCAGAATTCACGCGTTCAGGAGAAAGTTCCACACTATCAAGTCGAGTTTCTATATCGCGTATAAGTTCTTCCGCAAGTGCTACAGAATTATGAGACATAAAAAAGAATTAATAAAATATTTTTAATAAAATGGATTAGTTAAGTGCGTGTACGAAATCCTGAAATGACAAATCCATCATGTCATCACCATAAAATACACGAATTCCTCCAATGATTTTTTCATTAAGAATATACTCACAATGAGCTGAAGTACTTACTTCAGGAAAAAATTTTTTAACAACATTTTCAGAAAATTTTTTCAAAAAATCTTCTGAAATTTCCTTTGTATGTTCAATGCGAAAAAATTTTTCTTTTTTCTCTTTTGAATCAGAAAGAATTGAGCGATTTCAAATTTGCTTTAAAGAAGCACGATAATTCTTGAGGACTCTCAAAACATTTTCCAATTCTTCCTTTGAGTATGAAGAAAGTTGAATATTTGACATAATTAAAAATTAATATCTTTATGAGAGTTTTTTAAAAATTGTTCATTTGCTTCATTTTTCCCAAAAAGCTTTTCATTCATTTTGAGAGCAACTGAAACAACCCTTTCTTTCATTTCCTCACGAAGAGTTCGTCTTTCATGCTCCACATCAGCAAATCCTTTTTTACGAGCCTCTTCAGCCTCAAGAGCTGCATCTGCACGCATATTATCTGCATCTTTTCGAGCATTTTCCAAAATTTCATTCGCAAGATTACGAGCATCCACACGAGAAGAATCAAGAATTTTTGCAGCCTCAGCATTTGCATTGTCTATAATGTGAGCACTGTTGGCAATATCCGCTTCTAGTTTTATGCGCTTTGTATTTTCTTCATCAAGATATGTAAGATATGGCTTGAAGAAAAATTTCCAAAGTACAAAAACAATAATCGCAAGATTAACCGTTTGAATAACGAGAGATGCAGGATCAATAAGTTGAGCACTCATAAGTTAAAGAATTAAGTAAATAACTACCCTTTTGGAAAAATCCAAAAAATTTTGCGATTAAAATTACGCTGAAAGAAGAAAGAGAGAAAGAAATGCAAGGAGACCAAGAAGTTCTGCAAACGCAAGAGCCATAAGCATAGGAGTAAATACCTCTTTTGCGGCAGCAGGATTGCGTCCAATAGCATCCATAGCAGACTTACCAATAAAACCAATAGCCACAGCAGGACCAATAAGAGCAAGAATAGAAAGACCTTTAGCAAGAGCAACCATAGCTTGTGTTTCCATAATTTTAGAAGAAAATAATAAAAATAAATGAGATTCCTGAAAATCAGGAGAAAAATATTTTTAAAAAAATTTTAAAAATATTTTCACGCCAAATTTTCAAAAAATTAATGATGTTCCACTGTAACAGCCTCTTTAATATAAATAGCCGCAAGAAGAGAGAAGATAAAAGCCTGCAAAAATGCTACCATGATTTCAAAAAACCAAATAGGAAGTACTGCCAAACCACCAATCACAGGTATCATATCGCCAACATATTTCATCACCATAATTAATGCGACACCTGCAAAAATATTTGCAAAAAGACGAACTGAAAGTGAAAGTATTCGAGAAAACTCCCCAAGAAAGTGAATCCATCCTACTGGAACATTGATAATTTTTTCAATAATCGAATTACCCGAAAAATTAAATAAATAATGTTTCCAATGTCCTGCAAACCCCTTATGAGCCATACCAGCAATATGCGATACAACAATCACTGTTACTGCAAGCGCCAGAGTTGTAGACATATCTGAATTGAATGGACGAAGATACGAATGCAATACTGGGCTCACAAGACCTAACCAGTCAAGAATTAGCCCAAAGATATTTGCAATAAATATGAAAGCAAAGAATCCTCCGAGCATAGGAAAATATACCCGCATTGCCTTTTTATTTCCAACAATATCAGTAAAAAATGTATCTAGTCTATTCACTATATCAAGACCAAATGTTTTAATTTGAGAGTTTTTTGAGGTTTTAATTGCACTATAAAAAACTCCAATAATTACAAACAAAACAATCATGAAAAGCCATGTTGAAAACACTGTTGTTGTAATACCAATTCCACCAATGGAAAAAATTTCCTCTCCGACAATTCCTGGAATATGCGGACCAGAATGTGCAGCAGCTTCAGCTACTTCCGTAAGATTTGTTGTATCTACTGTTGCCATAAAAGTATTATTTTTGACTGGAGTATATAAAATTTTTTTAAAAAATCAAGTATTTTTCTTTAAAATCTATGTTTATTTATTTAAAATAACCAGGGAAGTTTTTTCAGAAGAGATATCTTGTGTCTTGAGTTTATAGCTTGTAGAATGAGCAATTGCATCACCCAA
>JBHBSX010000093.1:0-28612 GCA_041779175.1 Candidatus Altimarinota bacterium
AAATATCCGAATTCTCATACTTCTCTTAAAAGTGAAATTTTTTTAAAAAATTTTTAAAAATTTTTACTAAAAAATAAATCCCTTATATAAGGGATTTATTTGGTTTTAATTCTGACCGCCAAAGAATGTTCTGTATATCATTCTGCTTGTTTCTGTTCTTGGAATATATGATTTTGGTGCAAAAGTAGCATTATTGCGACCTTTCATAATTCCATGAGATTTGAGAGTTTCAATATATGGAATGAATTCAGAATTATTTGAAATATCTGTAAAAGTCGTTGTAGCAATATTATTGGTTTCAAGCTTGATAGCTCTTGATAATATCTTAGCTGCTTCATCTCTCGTAATTGGATTATTTGGTCGGAAAGAATTATCTTTGTAACCATTGATCCAACCATTTTCTACAGCGAATTTGATATATTCTGCATACCATTTGTCTTGAGCAACATCGCTAAATCCTGTGTCTGTTCCCATATAGGTATAACGACAAGAAAGTGAGCGAACAAGCATTTTGACAAATTCTGCTCTGGTGACATTTCTTTGTGGTTCGAATTGAGCAGTATTGAGTACTACTCAGTGTTTTTTGTATTCTTCATAGGTTTGTCCAAGATTCATCTCATCCTTTTCAAGACCACGGAACATCATAAGCGCTGATATATCGTCATGGAATGCACTTGAGAGTGGATTGTCTGTTACTATGAGTGATGGATAGTCATAGGCCTGGACAATATTTTCACAGACATAATCAGTGATACGATTATTGAGTTTAAAGACTTTTTGACCCGAAGGAGTTTGTCCGTTTGGGGTCAGAGAGGTTTGAGAAGGAAGGGTGTCAATTACTTGAGAATACGTATTTGAAGGAGTTTTATTACTATCTATATTTCCTTGAGGAGGAGTCAAAACACTCGGAGAACTTGAGCTATTTGTAGGATTTGAAAGATGCGTATTTGGAATAGAAACAATAGGAGTATTGGCTACCATTCCACCTCATCCTGAATTTGATTTTGAAACAGGATTTGAAGGTGTTGTGGCAGGAATATTTTCAAGTCAGTTAATAGCTGCAATAAGATCTGCCAATACTTGATCAATCGCGTCTTGCGTTGAAGAAAGATTATCTACAATAGCCTGTGCTTTGAGTTTGATAGTTTCAAGGAGTGCAATAGATGTTGCTGTTTTTCCTTTAATAGTATTTGGATCATTAGCAATAATAATCTTTGCAATAAGATCATCAGCGTCTGTAATGATAATTTCTCTTTGAAGTGTAGAGGTGTTATCCTTATTATCTGTGACTGTATATGTGAGTGTGTATTTTGCAGGAGTTGGATTCACAAGATTGAGTCCAATAGTTGCAGCATCATTGGTAATTCCTTGTGTATTGATTCCACTAAGAGCATCATTTGCAGTAACAGTGTTTACCAAGGCTGTAATATCTTGTCATTTTCTCATAACAATTGGTGCTGGAGTGGCTGGATCGAATACTGGAGGAGTAGCATCCTTCACAAGAGCATTTATAGCATCTTGAAGTTCTGCAATAAGTGTATCTCTTTGTGTTTCAGTGAGATTTGGATTATTTATAGCAGTCTGTGCTTCTTGTATTTTTGTTTCAAGAGCAGCTTTGTTAGCATCATTCATCAATTTTGGATTATTGAGAGCTGCTTGTGCTTCCTGAATTTTTGTGTCTAGTGGAATTTTGTCTATTGCCTTAATAGTGATAGTACGAGTAAATGACATATTATTGCCCGCATTGTCTGTAGCTGTACATGAAACTGTATAGATTCCTGTAGTATTTCCATCATATGCTGGAGTGGTTATACAACTCGGAGTGAGCGTTCCATCTACATTATCCGATACAATAATTCCTGCAAGCGGATTAAATGTAGTGGCTTGTTGAGATCCTACTGTAAATGTTTCTGTTGCTGTTCAGGTAAAAACAGGAGAAGTTGTATCTGTATTCAGGGCATTTATAGCATCTTGAAGTTCTGCAATAAGTGTATTTCTTTGTGTTTCAGTGAGATTTGGATTATTTATAGCAGTCTGTGCTTCCGTAATTTTATCCTGTAATTGTTGTTTTTGTGTATCATTAATTACTGCTGGATTATTTATAGCTGATGTGGCAGCAGTAATAGCAGACTGAAGTGGAGCTTTGTCTACTCCTGTAATTGTAATTGTACGTGTAAAGGTATCTGCAATATTTCCAGCCGCGTCTGTAACATTACAAGTAACGGTATAGGTTCCTGTAGTATTTCCATTATATGCTGGAGTGGTTGTACAGTTGAGATTATTTTGCACATGAGCATCTGCGGTATCTGATGCTGTAATGCCAGAAAGAGCATCAAATCCAGTCGCTTCTGTAGATCCAACCGTAAAGGAATGTGACGTTACTCCTGTAATAGTTGGCTTGTCTTTGTCGATATTTGTTACATTTAAGACAATAGGTGAGGTTTGTGTATTTCCTGCTGTATCTGTAATGCTTACTGATACATTTTCATTTGCAGAAATAACGCGAGTAAATTGTGTTCCATTACTTCCTGGAACTTCTGTCCAATCTGCTGGAGCCTGAATAGGCTCATTTGCTGTAAGTGTGAGAGTTACATCTTGATTTGTTGGATTGGTGGTAGATGCTGTGATGGTAGCAGTTGGAGGAGTGGTGTCTTTTTGAATTGTAACAGGTGTAGCATTTCCTGTTTGAGAATTTGAAGTTTGAGATGCATTGATAACTATATTCCCATCTGGAATATTCGTTACATCAATTTGTGCAGAAAATGTTTCTCCAGTAAGACAATTTGCATTTGTGGTAATAGCATGGGGAGCAGTTCCTACAACAATAGTAACTGGAGAATTAATCACGCTACATGTTCCAGAAATAGTATAGTTAGAGAGATTATTATTTGTGATTGTCTGCAAAACTCCAGAATCAAGAGTTACGACAGGTATAGAGAAGTTATGGTTTACAGTGAGAGTTCCTGCAAATTTGGCAAGAAGTGGAACAGGATTGCTAGTTGTTGTCCAAGTCACCGAACGTGTTCCTGTGGGTGTTGTTATATTGAGAATTTTAAGAAATCCACCATTTTGATTAGGATTTCCTGAACTGTCCACATTGATGATATGAGTATTATTTGTCACTGGAACAGTAGAGCCATCTATGTTTTTGAGAGGATTAGGAAAAATTTCTTGTGTAACACTAATAGTATGTGTTTGTGTTGTAAAACTTATTTTTGTTGCATCTAACAGGGAGAGTGGACCGAGCGCAGACAAGTCAAATAAATTATTGATATCTCCTCTGAATGTGATAAGATTTGAAAGTCATGAAACGTATGTCAAATCAGCACTCTGCATCTTTGTGTTTGCTGCATGTAATGCTTTCAGGGTAGACAATGACTGTAAAGGGCTAAAATTAGCAATATTATTTTGCATAATTGCCAAGTGCTCTAAATTTGTTAGTGCTGTAATCCATGAAATATCTGTGAGATTTGTTTTGTTAATTTCTAGTGTTTTGAGTGTTGGGATTTGACCAAGAAGATCGTGATTGGTGAGAGTGTTTTCATTGAGATATACACTTGTAAGTTGTGTTTTTCCAGCAAGAGGTGATATATCTGTAATGTTAGCCCTAGTAGCATTTAGTATTTTTAATTTTGATAAAGGAGCAGTCATTGTAAGATTGCTGGTATTATTGGAAGCATAATTGATGACAAGTTCTTCAAGATTGACAAGATTTGCAATAGGGGAAAGGTCTGTGGCTTCCAGTGGAGCTGCAGCGATTCAGGTTACTTGTAATGTTAAGAGGCTTGTAAGTGATGAAATAGGAGAGAGATCACGAGGTGTGGCAGTGTTTGTTGCGGTATTACCAATACGTAAAACTTTAGCATTGATAAAATACTGAATACCTTCCAAATTCGTAATTCAATAGCCAATCAATCATGTTGGACCGTAAAATCCAGCAATAACACGACGAGCATCAGCTACGGTAATATCTTGATCAGGAGCACGAGTAGATACTGGTCTAGTAACTGCAATAACCTCATTAAGGCGTTTCTTTAGATTTGCATCAGGAATATTGATAATATAGTTTGTTGGTGCTGTATGCGGATCATGGGGATTGAGAGTTGAGGTATATGCATATGTTTCTTGTATGGTAAAATGCGAAACTGGAAAAATACCAACAACAAGCATAAGAATGCATATGAAACTTAGCAATTTCTTCATAATTATTTTTTTGTTAAAAAATAAATTGTAAATATTATATCAAAAAATGTTAAAAAGTAAATTTTTGAGAATTAAAAAAATAAAATACCAATGTATTAACGTATAGCACATTGGTATTTTGAAGAATATAATGGTGTCAATGAGTGGACTTGAACCACCGACCTCGGGGTTATGAATCCTGTGTTCATTGAACTTTATTAAAAAGTTACAAGCATTTTATATAAAAAACTTTTTTTGTCAACTTTTTTGTCAACTTTTTTAAGAAAATTCGAACACAAAAACCACGGAAAAGGAAATAAAATTTTTCCGCCTCAATTTTTGACAAAAATCAAAAGTTGTGATATTGTATTTTTGCTTTTTAGTTTTTCCAAAAATATTATATAAAAATACATATTTATGGAAAAACTTTTTAAAAATTTTGAAACCGAACTTTTTCCTTTATTTTCAGCACATTTGCGAAGGTTAGGACGAACAGAAAATACAATAAATTTTTATCACCAATACATCACGAACTTTGTCAAGTTTACAGGATTAGAAAAATCCGACTTACAAAATCGTAAGAATTTTGAAGAAAAATACGAAAAATTGTGGGATAGAAATATTACCAATAATACTCGCAAAAAATATTTGCAAGCAATACAGAGATTTACGAATTTTGTTATTGATCAAGAACTTGAGAATCTCGAAAATACTATTGTAAACAAAATAAAACCACCACAAATCAAACAAAAAATCACACCAGCAATGGAAATTTCTGATATTGAGAAAATTTTTGAAATTGCTGAAAAAATCTGGCACGGAAAAATCCGAGATAGAAATATGATGATTTTGAAATTATTTTTATATGCAGGACTTCGTCGTGGTGAACTACTCGACCTCGAACGGAAAGATATTGGAAAAAATTTTATTTTTGTGAAAAATGGAAAATGAGGCAAATCTCGAATTGTCTATATTCCTGAATTTTTTGCAGAGGAAATTCACAATTTTCTCACAAAATATCCACATAAAAATGCAGTTTTTCAAAATAATTTTTGAGAAAAAATCTCACTTATGATTATTAGACGACTTTTTGACGAAATAAATAAATTTTTAAATTTCCATATTCATCCACACAGACTGCGTCATGAATATGCAACACGACTTATGGAAATCGTGAAAAATCCTGCCATTGTTCGCGATCAGATGGGTCATACAGACATTACCACGACGAATAAATATATTTCAAGTCGGGATAGTATCAGGTTGGCGGAAGTGCAAAAATTTGAATATTAAAATCCAATTTTGTAAAAATAAGAAAAACAATAATAAGAAATAATATAAAAATCCCTCATTTTTGAGGGATTTTCTAAGCTATATATCGATATAGGCTCATTGCTATTCAGACATACACACAGAACTTGAGCATCATGGACATCTCATTCCTATTAGCCCACCACTCATTCTTACTTATTGCTATAATAATATTCAAAAAAATTATAAAAGCAAGTTATTTTCAGAATTTATAATATTTTTTGTAAAATAAAATCCGCATTCCTGCGGATTTTATAAATTGGGTCTTTAATCAATAAAAATATTATTGCCTATAGCTTAACGTCCGGAACGTAATCCAATTTTATCATATATTAAATGGAAACCCTGAAATATTATCAGCAGTTTTACATCAGTGGGTAATAATTACCTTTATAACCACTTAATATAAGTGATATTATGTACTTTTTTAAAAAAAATCAAGATTTATTTATTTTTCTTTTTAAAAATTTATAAAATTCATTTAATGGATAAATATGCAATTTTCTAAATTCAGATAAAACCCTAATATCTTCTGAATTATTAAGGTCGTTTTGCAGGATTTTTCCTGCATTTCTTATTTGATTTTTAGAAAATATAACTTCTTCATTCATATTGGCATTATATCATTTTTATTCTTTTTTTCAAAAAAATTTTTTTTAAAAATTTGCTTTTTTAAAAAAATAGTATATAATACTTATGTTATATAACATGTGCATGATCCGCTTGCGTTTCGGACGTTATTCTTAGGCACTTGTGATTAAGACCCGGATAAGCTAAAAAAGACTCTATTATGAGTCTTTTTTTATGTTTTTAATATACATTGTTTGCGTCTCCAGTTGTCATCTATGATTGATTTTTTCCAGATAATAGTAATGATTATCAATTATTTTTTCGTAAATAATAACTGTTTGTCATTGCTTATTTTTGTATGGGCTTATTTTGATATTATCATAGTTTTGTTGAATTTCTGGGATGTGCTTGATATCTTCCCATGTCACAGGGATTTGATCGGGATTTTTCTCATTTCCTACTCAATGTTCTTTGAATATATGTCGAATTGAATTTGCTGTTGTGACTTGTTGTTCAGGAAGTTCAGTAAAACCTTCTTTTAGAAGAAAATTTTTGGTTTTCTTTGAAATTGAATGTCTGATTGTAAAATTTTTATTCTCTTCTGTTGCTTTTTGTATTTCTGCAAATTTATCATCAGCAAATTTTTTAAAATTTTCATCAAATTTTTTACTCGTATTCCCAGTATTCCCACTCATTGCCATCACAGGCTCTTTTTTGTTTATACTTGTGAGCCCTTTTCCAACATCCTTATGTGGCAAAATTTGTCGAAATTTTTCTACTTCACTTTGTGGCAATTTTTCTTCAATCAATTTTTTTATAGTTATGATATTTTTTGTTTGAATTTCCGTAAGTGGCTTGTTTTGAGAAATTTTTTCAGCAATCTTTTTAATCATTGCAGTGTCATTTTTTGAAAATTTTGTAGACAAAATTGCATTATTAAGGCCACTGATTTTCACATCTTTCGGCACGCCAATAATATTTTTGATTGTATTCGCCCTCGCCACACTTTCCTTATTTGCCACCAAATTCCGCCCTTTGTCAACTAAATACTTTACAGCACCACCTTTTCAGTCTTTTATAACCCCAAAAAGTGTCGCTCATCGCTCATCACCGACAATATCCATAGAGAGTTGAGCCAGTCGACTTTCTTTGATCAGATCCACACCTGTTCTTTCATGGATTTTTAGTGCGAGATTTCTCGCTTCGCCACTTGTTGTTGTTCCATTCGATAGTCGCTTCATGGCAAGCTCTCCACGATTGCTTACTTCATCTGCTCCCATTGGTTTAAAAATTCTTTCAATTTCCTTTTCCAATTTTATATCATCACTCATTTCTGCAAGAATTTTTGCATAATCATCACCCATTGTAGTTTTGAATGCATGGTTCATTTTACCGGTTGTTCTTTCGAGGAATTTTTTCATCGGATCACTTACTCGCAGTCCTGTCGAATTATCATACAGGTGGTTTTGTAATATTTTGATCGTGTCCATTACTTCCGCAGGACTTCCGCCTTTTAGAACTTCATCTAGCATTGCCAGTGCCTGCATATCACGAGTATTTCCTACATCGATCAGTGATTTTCTTCCGGCTGTGATTTGTGGTATTACTTCTCATTTTTGTCCATATTTCCACCCTTCAATATTGAAGGTTTTTTTGAGGTCTTCCAATATTTTTGGCCTCACATCTTCCAGGTCAATTTTTTGAATTCCCGAATTTTCAATAATTTCCATTCGTTTTATTTGGTTTGCTCGCAAGTTTTCTTCCAGTAGTTCCATTGCTTCATTGGCTTTTTGAGCGCCCTTATGATACGGTGTATGAGAATAGTTGTCGTCCAGTGCTTTTTGTGCGGTTCTGATCCATTCATCGTATTCTTCCGTGGTAGTATTTCGCAGTATCTGTAGATCTCGTTCATCCAGTCCAGCCATATCATTTTTTAGGCTTTGTATTTTTCCGACTTTTCCACCATTTTTTGCGATATCATCAGCACTGTTTATTGCGATATTTGCTATATCATCGCTTTTATTTCCGAGGAATTTTCGTATTACTGCATCCTTTGCTGATAGGGTAGAATTGACGATACTTTGTCCAGTATGTGCCACACTTCGTCCTGTACTGGTACGCACCGCATTTACTGCGGCAGCCACTCTGTCGTCCAATGTTCCGGCTGTATGTTTAAATGCTTGTACTCCGGCATTTCCCACTTTTCCAACGCCACCAACAGCATTTCCGAGTGCTGGCATTATCACTTTTCCCAGTACTGGCGTGGCTACACCACCAACTGCACCACCAATAACTGCTGATTTTCCAATTCATTCAGCCGTGGCGTCTGCACCCTTATTGGCGATTTCTGACCATGCGCTATAACCAGCCCCACCAATTGCGCCCTGTACAGCCATTCCACCCCAGGTTGTTGCTGGTGTCATCATCTTTCCAGCACCCAGTGCCACGCCTGTTTTTGTTCCAGCCAGTGCCGCACCACCAGTTACTGCGGTCGCACCCATTACCGCACCTTCGCCAACTACCTTTCCAACCATTCTTGCGTTCGAGTTCATCATAGGGTCATTATTCCATTGTTCTATACCTTCGCGCCAACTTTTCCCGGTCTCCGTTCCACCAGCTAAAAAATCCACAGTATTTACGGCCGTTCCCATTCCACCTTCGAACAATCCGATTGCCCCCTGCATAGTGTGATACGCACCCTTTTTATACCATGGCATAGCCTCATAGTGTTTGTCCCATGCTTTTTGCTTGGCTTCTTTTTGTTCTGCGGCGATTTGCTGTTCTCGGCTTTCAAATCCGCTTCGATATTCAGACAATCAATATAGAGCCTCAATACTTGATAGTCCATCAGCACGCATTTTTTTGAGACTTTCCTTTTCTTTTTGGCTGATTTTTTCATCCACACCAAAGTGGCTCGTCAACTCTTTTCTGCGATCTACTATAAGCTGAAAAGCCTCCTTATCAGATATTCCATCAGCCTTCATTCGTTTATATGCTTCTTTTTCATCGGAATACATATTTCCGATTTTTCTTTTTGCTTCCTGTTCTTGGAGATATTTTTTTCCGCTTTCCACGGCTGTTCCTACTTTTTCCGTGATATCAAATAATTTTTTTCATGTTTCGGTCTGTCGTGCCGTGCGCACCACATTTGAATTTTTGATTTTTTCAGCAACTTTTTCTTTGGTGCTTGTTGGCGTCAGATTTGACGCCAACTGTCCAAGAGTAAAGAGATTTAGCATAAAAATTTTTATTAAAAAATAAATTTTAATTCCCAAAATATGATCCCAGATTTCGCCCAGTCGATGTTACCAGGTTCGATGTAAAATTCGCAATTTTTCCAACACTTCCACTATTACTTCCACCCATCATTTGCTGTCCTGCTCGTGCATATCATTTTTGCAGTATTTCCAATTGTCGCTTCATTTCTGCTTCTGAAATATCAAATCCAGTGATTTTTCCCTTATCATCTCGTCTTGCTGCACCAGCCAATACCGATGATGCTGATTGTAGTGCTTTAAGTTCTGTGTCAGATAATGCACCAAATGTTGCACCAGCATTTTTACGATCCACAATTTCCTGCAATGTTTTATCTTCCAAGAGTCGTTGTACATTCGCTAGATAGTCAGATTTTCCTTTGTTTATCCAGTTAGTATTTGCCCACTGAATACCACCTGATACATTATTCATTTGATTTGTATTTGATAGTAGTCGTCCAACATCGTTTGCTAACTCATTCATTCTCAGTACTGCTGGATCATTCGCATCACGGACCGTTCTTCCGCCTTGTGCGTTCATTGCTGTAATAATTTCATTTTTTAGTCCCATTGCTTCTTTAGAGCTTCCGATTTTTGTGAGTGCTGTTGATAGGTCCAGTTCGCCCTTATTGATCACATTGAGCCAGTGTTGTGCTTCCGGTGATACACTATTACTTGTTTTTTTGTTTCCTGCAATAGTTCCATTAGTTCCTGTTGTGTTCACATTTGTATTTATGCCAATTTGACTCATCAGATTTGTGCTTCTATACTGAGCTCATTTTGTATTTTTTGGTACTTTTATAGTTGAGATTTTTCCATCAACACCATAGTTTGCATTTTTTACGATCCAATTATTTCCTTCTTCACCGATAATAATTCCAGCGTGTCCATATTTTGCAAATGCACCAGTTTTCGATGGCTGCCATACGATTACAGAACCAATTTTTCCAGTTTTTTCAGGATTGAGCTTTTTCTTTTCTTCCCAAGTATTTCCTACTTTTGAGCCAATCATTCTACTAATATATTCGGCACATTCTATACCACCAGATTTATTCGTTGTTTGTGGTAGTTGAGACTTAATCCAAGTGCCATCTTCAGCAAATAACAATTCAGCACCTTTAGCACCATTCCAGTTACCATTGATATTACGCATAGTAGCATTTGCTTCGGCACTACTCATTTGTCCACTGGTTACCAGTTCTTGCACAGCTTTTTGCTGATCTTGTTTATTTGAAAGATCATATTTCAGCATGGTATTTTCAATTTCATACTGATTCTGCATTGCCATATTTTGTAATCCGTATTGTTGTGCCACCGCTCGTTCCTGTATGTTATAATTATGGCTCAATGCCATATTTCTCTCAGCAAATTGTTGTGCAGTATGTACTTTTTCTGTTTCACTCATTTGTCAATTATGCAGTCTTTGTAGAGTTTTGTACTCTTCTTTTCCTTGGAATGCCTTATTAAGTTCAGTGAGTGCTTCGCCCAGACTTCTGCCATTTGCCACCTGATTTTCAATATCTGCAATAATCTCTGCATCACTTCTCATAGCATTGATACCTTGTTTGCGATAGCTTTCAATCATTTGTTGTGTTGCCAGTCGTGGATCATTTTGAATTCTTTGATCCTGTGCGAGTTTTTGTTCGAATTCCGCTTGAGCCTTTTGTAGTCCAAGTTGCACATCAAATTCTGCATTTTCCTGCTGTATTCTTTGATTTTCTCGACCCATAAATATCGCTTGTCCAACTTGGAATTTGCGGTTTTCCAATTGTCTTTGATGGTCTATATCATATTTTTTGTTTTCTATTAGGTCTCGTTGATAGTTCATTGCATTGGAATAGTCGATTTGTGCTGATGCAATGGCTGTATGTATTGCAGAACTTCGCTTCATCTTGAGTGCTTCCGCATAACTTTTTGGCGCATTTTTTCCTTCCAGTTCCTTGTCGACTTCTGCACTCACAGATAACACGGTTTTTTGTAGTTCTCCCAGTTTGTCAGCTTTTCTTTTTGTGTCTGCCAGTGCATTTGCGATATTTGGATCACTTGACAGAGCATTAGAGAGTAGACTTTGTCTTTCATCATTCTGCATATCTGTATACCAGTTTTTAATTATATCATTACTCATCGCGAGCTGGTCCGCCTCAAAGTTCACTTGTCCAGAATTATTGATAGAATTCGTAAATGCTATGTCCATTGCAAGACTTGGATTCTCTTTGTGCAGTAGTGCCAGGTCTCCACTGGTCAGCTCACCAGTCTTAAACAGGTTTGCAAGTTGCCCGCTATTCATGGATTTATATTTCTGTATGCGTCCGTATGTTGCCTCTGCCTGTATGTATTCAGGGCGATTTTTTTCATGATTTGCAACTGCAACGCCATTTTTTATATCATTATAGTAGTCGCCAGCATTTCGCGGTTTTGTTATATTACTATTATTATTCCAGTAATCATCAACCACTTTTCTTTCTTGCTCATTTTTTGTGGCATAGCCAGTCATCCGCTCGAATGTTTCGCGATTTGTCATAAAATCTGCCTGTTCAGCCTGCATTCTTTGCATATTTCGATTCATTTCCTCTTGTCGCTTCATCCAAGCATCATTTTGCGTTTTCATAGCATTGACTTGTTGCTGTTGCATTTGCATTTGCTGTTGTTGCTGTTGACGCATCATTTCAGCTTGTTGCTCTTGTTGTTGTTTGAGAGCTTCCTGTTGCTGTTTTGCTATTTCTTCTTGTTGTTTTCTAAGTGCTTCAGCCTGTGCATCAAGCGTGTTATTAGTGTAGGCTTGACCAGTAGCAGGGTTTATATTATTCTGTTTTTGCCAAGCGGATTGTGCTTGTGTTCCCGCATATTGTGTTCCTGTTGGCGCATTGATATTTACCCAATTTCCATTGTTATCGTGACGCCATCAAGCATTGAAGTCCGATGCTTTAATTGGCGTATTGGTTGCATAATTCGGTGCTGTATAGCCAGCACTTCATCCACTTGATGTACTGCTTGACGATGATGTACTCCCACTTCTTGAGGTACTTGATGCGGTTGTACTTGATGTCGTTGCTCACATTCGTGCTGTATTCTGATTCATGACAGTTGTGAGACTTGGTGGTCGTAGAGTCATATTTATTTTTTAAAAATTAGGTTTTTATAAATTTTATACTATGGAATCCGACTTTCTATTTCTTGTAGTTTTCTCTCTAGTTCTGCGTTTTTTATTTCCAGATTTTTAATTTTTCCTTCTATTTCAGTTTTTATTGTTTCTAGTTGATTTTTTCCTGCTGCATCAGTGATTCCATAGCCAGCAATTGTTTTTGGTCGGTTTTTGATACTTTGCCAGTCCAGTTCTTCGCGAACAACCTGCTTTCTTCCCAGTTTCGGCTCATTGTAGCCATATTCTGTATTAAATATTGCTGTTGTCATATTCCAGGGTTAGGGTATAGAGTATCGGACTTTTTCCGTCCGATGATTTTTTCAGAATTATTTTTGCTTGTATTTCGTGCCAGTTTTTCAGCTTGTCACTTACTTTGGATTTGTGCATTTCTTGCACCCATTTATTTTCTGTATATTCTCCGATTTCTATCCATTCCATCGCCATGTCTGTTCGCACCCATATTTCCGCACTTCCTCCACTTTTTCACTCGGTGTTTATTTCTATATTGACGCCCGTGAGGCTTGCATATTTCGTTACTCGACGCCACAGCGTCATATATTCGCCATTTTCTGCTATATTTTCACCAGCACGCGATGATATTTTTCCGAAATAATTTTGTTCGCCATTTTTATATCACACCCATATTTCATTTTTGCTCCCGAGTAAAAAATTGATTTCACCACCCAAATCCCATTTGGATATTTTGGGCGGTAGTCCGATTTCCTCAGGTGTGAGCAGGTAGAGGTATTTTTTTCCGCCGATATATATTTTTCCGTTGTGGCTTGATGTTGTGCTGTTGTAGTCCTTGTCTTCCCGGAAAATATCTTTTTCCGATGCGAGGTATTTTTGTATTTGCAGTCCTGAGCTTTGGTATATTTCATCGTTATCTGTAACCACCAGATCCACGCTTTCATATTCGATCACCGACACAAATTCCATTCGCCCAAAATTTCGCAGGCTCGACGGATTTTTATCATCATTCACAGGGTCGTATATAGCCTTATAACTCGTCTCGCCATCAGTTGCATATATATGCACATAGTCACCATATGCTGTCATTCCCACAATTCTTGTGATGTCGGACATTTTTATTTTTTTTGCAAACATAATTCCGTCCCACTCGATGATTTCATTATTTATTCCGAGGAGAACATTAGTGTTCCACCTCAGAATAGGGATTTTTTCTACCCCACTTGCCGATATATTGCTTGATCCTGAGATATTTTCTTCATAACCATAAAATGTGTCAGCATTTTTATTATACTGCATGCGGTCGACACCAGTTTTGTGAATGATGAATATTCCGAGTTTTTTAGTATTATTTTCCGTGTATCCATCAAAAAATACTTGCAAAAATTTTCTTCCATTTTTTGAGAGAATTTTTTCATTTTTATAAAAAATTTCCCCAGCATCAGTGGTTATGAGCATTCCAGCAGTAGCATGTTTCGTATGTTCTTTCATATTCACACCAGCCGTTATTTTTCACTGACTTTCCAGGGTTTTTTCTACGGCATTTGCGAGCATTATGGCATCAGGATGAGCATTCATATCTATATTTTTTGAGTCGGCACAAGTATTTTCTGCGCCTGTATGGTAGTGGCTTGACATTCCGCCATTCCACAAGTTAAAAACAATATTTGGCATTTTTGAGATTAAAAATTAAATTTTTGTAAAATTTTATATGCTCGGATTTCATTTTTCTGCCATTTTTTGACTGATGACATTATTTGCTAGTTGAGCTGTTCCTATATTTGCCATAGCATTCAGTTGTCACTGATTTTCTTGACTTTGTTCCGTCATCTGTTCAGCCAGCCGTCTTTCTCGATATTCCAGTGCCATCAGGCGATTATTGATTCCTTTATTGACCATTTCTGTTGGATTTCCTTGGCGGAATATGTCAATATACACCTGATGATCTTCCTGCATAATATCTTCTATCACGAGTCCAGCCTCATCGTTATTTGATAGGAGTTCAAGTAGTGTCCTTGCCTTGAGTTCATCAAGTGCATACGGCACTAGTCGTAGTATTTCCGTCTGTTCTATTCCGATCAGCTCCAACTGCTTTCTCTGAATAATAGCCTTTTGTGTCTCGCTTTTTGCTACCGACAGCAATGTCGCCGCCATGGGGACAAATTCTGCTTGTTTTCGTAGTTTTTCCTCATATTCGATCTTAAATTCTATGCTGATGTGCAGCATTTCTTTTGTAATAAAATCATCGGCTTTCAGAATATGACTAAAAACTCGATTTTGCGGTGTTGTGATTTGTACGATTTTTTCTTTGACTAGATTTTTATTTGCCAGGTAGCATCGACGCCACATATTCCAGCGTGCTTTTTCTGCCCATTTTGCATATTTCACAATGAGCATAAATCTATTTCCAGCATTTTTCTGTGCGATTTGCTGTTCGCCCAGTGTGTTGGTATTTGGATTTGCGAGACCGAGGCTGTTATAGTCCATTCCGACTGTTTCTTTTGAGTTCCATACACTTCGATCAATCGCATCATATACACTCGATTCTTGGCTGTTTTGTTGTGCTTCATAGATCACATCGCGTATGCTTGCGCCTGTTGGTACATCCAGTGGGATTTTTCGCCCCTCTGTTGATGGTTTTGATAGATCTGTAGGACTAACTTCATCAGGCAGGGCATTCTGGTCATAGTAGACATCATTTCCGTATGCTTGCTTTCGTGCTTTGACGATTATTAGATTCATCAGCTCGCTTGCAAATCTCTGATCCATTTTTATGAGGTCAGGCAGGCTTACACCATATACATCACCTGATAGTGGCGAGAAGTATCTGAGTACAATAGGGTAGTCCAAGTGCCACACATCTTTTTCTTCGTCGTATACTGGTTTTAGTTCTTCCATATGGAGAATAGTGTTCAGGTTATTTGCCAGCACAACAAAATATTTTTTTCATTCAAATTCTGTAAAGTGATAGTATATATTAAATATGCCATCACTTCATTCTTTTCGTCCATAACCCCTGTATTGTTCTACATAATTTCGATAACTTTCTTCATTGTTGAATTCTTTTTTAGATACCAGGTCGATATTTTCCCAGTTTTTTCGTCGCATTTCTGACATGGTTACCTCCATGTGGATTCCGAAGTATCTGTGCCCAGATATATTAAATTCTGTAAAGTATGGATCTGCAATGATAGACAGCGCTGAAATATTTTTAAAAATTGGAGTTCGTGTTCTTGTGTCAAATCCGTCTTGCATTTGCACACCAAGTCCAAAAAATATACTTTCCCAAATCCATTGATAGTCCTTTTCAGCAAGCCCCATTTCCTTGTAGTCAAATTCTGCAACTTGATTCAGATTTTCTGCTTTTTCTTGTATTCTTCCGCCGTCACCTGACCATCGGACTGCAGGTGTTCCTGTATACATCACGCTCATATATGACTGCATAAATGTATAGATAATGTGCTTTTTTATTTTCGTTTCGCTGTATTCCACATAGTCCTTGAGTTCTTGGGCTTTTTTCTCTTGTTTTTGCCTTACATGTTCCATTCATTCTCTGTATTCTTCGCGGATTTGTTTGAGAATTTTTTCCTCATTATCGAAAATATGTACTTCCATAAATTTTTATAAAAAATAATATCCCCATATTATAGGGGATTGAGTTTTTTCTGTTATTGTTGGAGTGATCTGTTTTTTTTAAAATTTTTTAGAATAAAAAACACCACAAAATATGGTGTTTTTTATTTGAGTTTTTTGGTGTCATTTTTCTGTAACTCTTTTTGTTCTTTTTTGTGTCGTCTTTCTACTTTTTTAATATCTTCTTCTGGTGGCAGATTTTCAGGGGTAATTCACCTTCGCTTCAATAGTTCTCGTATTTCCCTGTTATTTTGCATATGTTCATTGGCAATTTCTTTTTCTCATTCGAGATTTTTATTTTCCATATTGATATTCGTGATCCCTGTTGCAAGTCCTTTAGCATTTATAAGGACAGCAGGCAAAAAGTCGGCAAGTGGCCTCTTTTCGGGAATTTGATATTTTTCCTTCATTTGAGCAGTAGAATTACCACCAAATAAAATCATATCTCATTTACTAATAATTTTTGCAATTCACTTTCCATCCACTCATCGATCAAATGCAAGTCTGTGAAATTCTTTTTCAGTATAAGTTTGCTTTTCTCTTTCTGTCAGTCGTTCCATTTCGGAGATTTTTTGCTCAAAAACCTCATAACTTCGTGCCTTTGTAATAAAATATTTTTGAGCAAATGCAATTTGTGGTTTTGAAGTATCTCCATTGATAGTAATAAGGTAGCAAGCATATCGTGTCAATATATAATCTTCTACATATTGCGTGGCTCACTTTCATCAAATGATCGGTTTGCTGATATCAGCAAAGTGATATTCAATATCAATTCCACTCGCTTCTGACGAATTTTTTGCCTTATTTATCGCATTTTGAAAATTTCTCCATTGAGAATATCAAAGAATTTTCTGTAAATCTCTCGCATACCAAAATTCAATTCCGTCTTTTTCTTGGCGAATATCCTCAAAAGTTTTAAACAATGATATTTTTTGCTGTTCCATAAAATAAAAAGTTAGAATGAAAATATTCTAACTTTTGCAAAATAAATGTCAACTTTTTTATAAAAAATCCCTTCCTATCACTTCTGCCATCTGTTCTCGTGTGATTACTTCGGCATTCAATATTGGATTACGAGTGATATGCCTTTGAATAATGAGATTAAATTCATAATCACTCGCAAGTTCCCAATCTCTTCCTGTTTGCGCAATAAGCACTTTTCCGCGTGAAATTTTATCTGTTGCGAGAACCTGCAATGCCTTGCGTGTCCACATATAATCATCAGGAAGTCCGAGTGCTCGGTTTATCATAATGCGAGTTTCAGTACCTGATACTACATCTGCTGGGCGTTCTTCGTTCCAAATTTTTTGTTCGAATGCTTTTTGTAAATAGGCATTTTTTCTTCTTTTTTTAGCTTCCGCGAATTTTTCATGTTCATCGGTCAATAACCAAGTATACTGCTTGAAGATATATGATTTTTTTAATTCATTTTCCGTGATCCAGAAGGTTCCACGACCTGCCCAACTATTTGGCGAATAAAATGCAACTCTCGAACCATCTTCATATGCTCATTTTTTAAATCTGTTAAAATACACGATATGTCCATTTGCACGAGAAGATTTCGCATATTTTCCTGTTCGTACCACTTCCGACCAGTCAATGTGATAAAATCCTGTTACAAAGTTACGCCCTTCAGAAATTGCTTTACACATATTATAAATTGCTTTATCGTCAATATCATTTGTGCCAAGCAATACATAATTTCCTGTTTTTTTGAGGTCTATAAGTAGTTGAAGCATTGATTGTAGCCACCAACCACTGCTATCACTTGCACCTCGTTTTTTTGCTTCTTCCCAGATATCCCAAAGTTCAAATGGTTGATTATATGCTTGTGGCTTAATCGCTTGAGCATAGGTCTCAAAATAAGCACCAGCCGAGCCGAATAATGTACAAGCACCAACTGAACCTTGATTTAGGAAGGGCGTTATATTATTGTGAACTTCTGTTGGGAATTCATCAAGCGAAAAATTATTATTTCCACCCCATTCTCCAAGAACTTCATTAATAGTGTAATCCCGAGAATCTGCAAGGTCATGCCCTGCATTATAATTTTCGAGAATGTTTTCAAGATTTTCCATAATTTTTTGAAAATTTTTTAAATAAAATAAATTTTTTTGAAATTTTCCCAAAAATTCCCGAAAAAACACGCCAACTATTAGGATTTTCCGAATAGTTCATCATCAGGAAGCCAAAACGCTTGTATGAGCGAGTTTCGGGGCTTTATGGCGATTTCGGGATTTTTAGGGGATTTTTGAGTTAATTTTTAACTCATTTTAGTAAAAAATTAACCTATTTAGTAAATTTTTGTTCAAAAAGTATTATCACTTGATAATAGATTGATAATATTTTGATAGTGGTTATCAAAATTTTTTTGACAGCCACTTTTTACTTTTTTGTTTTGAGTTCGTCGAGGACCTCGTCCATCACTCGCGTATTCTGATTGATAGACTCCGAGAGCCTGTCAATGCTCACCATTGTTCGCTGTTCGCGTCTGTCAGTAACTTCTGCCTGCTTGTCGATTTGCTGGAGAAAAATCCAAATCACGCCAATCATGGCACAAACAAAAATCATCACCAACACAAACAAAGCCCTATCGCCATGTGGCAGTTTTTCCGTGATTTTTTCCGCAATTTCTGCGGGGTTTTTACTTCTATGTTCATAAATTTATAAGTAATTAAAATATTTTCGCCCAAATATTCTCACAGCAATATACATAAGCATAGCCTGTATATATGGACATTTTTCCACACGAAGCGCCTCAAAAAATATTTTATCAGCCAATTTTCGGTGAAAATGTTTTTTGTGATACAAATAGTCGTGCAGAATATAAGCAACATATTTATTACGATTGAAAAAAGGACGAAATAATGGTGGAATACTTCCAAGATCTGTCATAAATCATTTTGGCACTACTATTTTTCCTGTTTGTTCTTCATAATTGATATACCACACGAATTTTTTATCCACCATAAAAAGATCAGAATTTACTTTTTTAATCAGTGTTCAGTTTTTGAGTAGCGTAATTGCTTGTGTGTATTTCATATAAAAATTTAATTACATTGTATTCATTTTAGAAAAAGCTTTTTCAATTTCTCTTTTTGTTTTTATTTGTCATCCTTCTTCAATTTTTGAAGTGATTAATTTATTAAATTCTTCAAAAAGCTTATTAGCCAAAAATACATTTGGTGCAACATTATCTTCATGAGTAATTTCTACCTCCTTAACAATGATAATTTCACCATCACGTTCTTTTTCAACTTCTTTTTCTTTTATTACTTCAACAGTTGAAGTATAACCATATGCAAATTGCAAATTTTCCAAAAAATTTTTTGCAATAATTTTTTCAAGAATGAGCGATAGCTCTTCGATAATTTTTCATTTAGTTAACATAAAAATTAATTAAATTATAAATAAAATGCAACTGATGCAAGGTATCCATCGCCAATTTCACTAACAGTAGTTCAATTGGGAGTTACAAAATCCACGGTATCCTCAGTAACCTTAATAGGTCTATATATTCCTATTTTGTCCACAATTTTTCCATTGTAACGATACTGTATTCAATGCCCAGCAGTATGATAATATCCGCTTGCATGAAATATTATTTTTGGTGTGTCACCAGCCATAATGTTATTATTATTTGCCACATTATCATTGTATACTTCAGTTTTTTTAATTCATGGATAGCTGCTAAAACGTCAGAGTAGAATTTTTAATTCTTCTTTATTAAAAAATTCAATTTTTTCTATAAATTTATCTCTTGCTACTCAATATCGTAGCAAACTTGCAATATCTACAGTACTTGCATAGTATCATGGTAATTGTAGTAGCTTATTTTCTAAAAAATCTCTTCTTATCAATGCATTACCTCATAATGGTTGAGGTTTATTTGTATATATGCCATCATGCTTTATATCCATCACACTTTCCCCGTTAATACTATGCATGATCCCATACTCATATGCTCGAATTGAGCAATCAGCACAGTCTCATCCGCCCATCTTTATTCAAGGGATGTTATTATCTATTTCAACATAATAATCATCATTATTCATTGTTGTTCAGAATCGTTGTTTGGTTGTGAAGAGATTGGTAACGTCTGTTTTAGTCATTTTATTCAATTCGTCTTGAAGTCACGTGACTGTGCTTATTGCTTGTGTTCCTGAATGGTTTTTTCTTTTTGCCATTTCGGCGAGGATTTGTGCAGTGACATATCTTGAAGTTGTTGCTGTTCCTGCTTTGGCCTCAGCAACTGAGATATTACTATACAGGGAATTAAATTGAGAGCCAATCATATGGTAGAATGAGCCGTCATAGTAGTAAAGTATATATCCTCCAGCATTGACTCTATGAATAGCACCATTTGCGTCAATATTTTGTATACGAACTTTCTTTGCACCACTATTATTGATATTGAGCGTCATATTGGTACTATTGGTACCATTATTATATTTCACAACCACAATATCTCATATTTCAGGCGACCTACTTGCTGTGGCCACTTTAGCAACATCAGCAATAGCATTGGTTGATGTTGCATTGAGAAAAAGTTTTTGTTTATTATTGAGATGAGTCTCCAGAGTTGATAGTTTTTCTTTGTCTGCTGTTGTATAGTCATTACTTGACAGTCATTTTCCAGTTTCAGCATTTACTTTACTATCCAGCACTGACTGTAGTCAAGTGACATTATCAATTGTATGCGTATGCGTACTTGGTGTAAATGTTGTTGGCTTATTCTGAATATTATTCCACGCTACAGAATTTGCACTATCTGCCACCATCGCACTATTTACCTTTCCATCATTATCTTGATCATATATAGACTTCAACATATCTCATCCGCCTCATCCATTTCCACCACCAGTTGCTGTGATTTTCAGCTTTTCATCCTCTTCAGTGATGGTCACATTTTGTCCAGCAATAATTTTATTTTTTATGATATTATAGGTTGCTGTATTATAGTCTGAGATTTCAGAAGTTGTATGATTATGTGTTTTGTTGGCATAGTTATTTTCCACCTCACTTGCGTCTATTTTTTCAGTAAGTTCCGTTTCTATTCTTGTTACTTTTCCGCCAATTTTCGTGCTTTTCGTTTCCAATTGTCAGATTTTTTCGTTTTGTTCTGTGTTAATATCTTTTATTTTTCCAATTTCTACATTTTGAGAATCATTGAGATTTTCAATGTTTTCAAGGCGTTCATCTTGTTTTATATTTTTACTTTTTATTTCCTCGATTTCAGTATTTTGCGAGGTATTTATTGTCTCAATATCTGAGATTTTTTTATCTCTTGCAGTATTATTAGCATCAATTTGTTCTCGAGAATAGACTCATAGATTTATTCTTGAAGCTTCTTTGTCTTCCAGATCCGAGAGATTTGCAGATTTTTGTGCAAAAATTTTTGCATTAAAATTTCGTATTCCCGCAAGGGATATTTTGAGATCCTCATTTTCTGTGGCGATATAAGTCACCTCTTCTCAAGTTGGCTGTGTTTGTTCAGGCAGGTCAATAACCCGAGTATTTGCTTTGCTCATATTTTATTTTTTAAAAATTATTTTTCCTTCTTGACCATTTTGTCCATTTTTTCAGTTTTTTCACTCAGAAAAAACGAATTCTATCAAGAAGATATATTTTTTCGTAATTCGTCATAGCAATTCCTTGTTCTATTTCTTCTCGGTCGCGTCGCCGGCGTTTATAGGTTTTCGTCGTCATTGGTAGTGTTTTTATAATTTATAATATCTTGAGGTTTGTTCAGAAAATAGTCAATCATTTCCAATTCCGTGATATACAGATCCCTTGCTGAAAATTTCACGTCATTGAGGATCGGATTTTTTGTCAGGATTTTTTTCAAAATTTTTTCCTTCCGAGTTTCGAGTGATTTTTTGATTTCTTGCCACTCTTGGGTATTTTGTATAGACATATTTTTTTAAAATAATTTTATAAAATTTCGCCGCACTATTGCAGATCTGTTCTCATCGGCACACTTTCATTTTCATAAATTCGCACACTTCGAGCCTTGAAATTTGCTATTATTTTTAAGAGTTCTTTTTCATATTCTACTTCTAGATTTTGTGCTTCGGCAAAGTCTCTTTTATAGTAGCGACAATACCGAACCGCAATCCCTAGGGCTAATGTTTCATATGCAGTGCTTGGCATTCTATTTGCCCAAATTTGTTTTTCTGTTGCTGTCGTTGTAATTGGTTTTAGAGTATTATTTCATTGTACTACCAGTCCATCCTCCACATCTTTTTGTGGAGCAGGAAATACAAACAAGCTATTATCTGCGACAGTATAATATTTTCTTCCGTCTTCCTTGCCATCACCCAGTACAGAACGCATCTCATCGTATGACAGCTCTTCATAGTCACCATCTTCGCGATATTTCACAAACACTTTTTTCACTGTTCGCATTCCATCATATAGCTCACCATCTCCACTTGGTAGTGGATATTCATTTTCTCATTTTATTAAATCTAGACTTGCTTCATCCCAATATGGATTGGATTTTCACCTTGCAACCACCTTCTCATACATATCTTGTCGGACGATGTTCATATCTATTACTATATCATCGTCTGTGTAGTTCATAGCATTTGTTCCTGCGAGTGTTCGAGCCAGTGTCGCAATATAAGCAAAATTTTTAGGTGTCATATTTTGGTTAATTTTTCAAATATTTTCTTATAAAAATTTCCCAAAATTTTTGAGAAATTTCATATAAAAAACTATTTTTCCGATTCTGTATCGGTTTTTGTTGTCTTTTTTGTAGTTTTTTCTGCTGGTTTTTCAGCATTAGTTTCAGTGAAATCAAAATTTTCATCAATAATTTCACATTCATTATTTTTTGCAAGTCGTTTTGCTGTATAGAGGTCAATCACGATTTCTTCACCAAATCGATTTTTAATCAGTGCTGGTGTTGATTTGTCCTTATTGATTTCCTCTTGTGTTGTAGGGATTTCGATCATATAAAAAATTTTTTTAAAAATAAATTATGCTGTTTTCACTACGATATTCACGAGGCGAACAGCATCAGATGCAAATACCTTCGCACCATAACGAGACTGAGATTTGATAGTATCAACAAATGAGTTTGATTTCACTTCTTGCCCCACGCGAATCACTTCTGGATGAATATCAGCCGCAAAACATACTGGTTTTCCTTGTCCGAGGATGATATTTCGTACATTTCCAGTTTTTGGGAGCATATTTGATACATAAATATGCACACCGTCCACTTCGCCAGCATATCCATTTTGTAACACTTTATCACCCAATGTTGTTCCACGAGATGCGAGGTATTTTTTGAGGATTTTATGATCCGCAGGCGAAATTACAGCAAATCTATTTTCCATTGGATTATTTGCTTCCGTGAGTTTTTGATCAGCATCAAGGATAGCATCATAGAGGTTTTCTCCAGTTGTCAGAGTAAGTCCAAGTGATCCACCAATAGTATGTGCCGCACCGGCAACCGCTTTTTTGAAAATTTCAGATTCCCAACCTTCCTTATAAAATTGTTTGAGATTACGGATAATCTGATTGTCTGGTTTTGCTTTCATTTGGTCGAGGTCCGCCTTGGCAAAGTCAACCGCCCAGTATTTATGACAATCCAGAGTAAATGTTTCGTCTTCTGATTGTAGTTGTGCAGGGGTAAATGTTGCCGATGGATTTGTCAGGTCACCACCACTTGCTGCTTTAATTCGTGGAAAGTGTACCGTTTTCACACCGTCCTTAAATGTTCCTTCGAACTTAGTGTCTGAGATATTGAGACCAACAGTTGAGTTATAGAGTTCTGTTTGTAGGACTGCAGCCCATGCTTGTGCCTTTGCTGCTTCCACACCATTTGTAAATGCCATAAATAAAAAGTTAGATATTAAAATATTTTTGAAAATTTTTATGCCTTAAATACCAGTTCGCCATAATTCTCGTCAGAGGATTTGTCATATGCCTCCTTTGCAGATTTTGACATTTTATAGTATTCATCAGCCGTGACTTTTTGGAATCCTGTGTTTATTCTTGTTCGTCCTACCGTTCTCGGTTCAGCCGATTTTTTTGCTTCATTTTCCTTGCGAGAAAGTAGGTAGAGTGCATCATCACGAGAGATTCCTTTTTTCGTATATGCTTCGATTTCTTCCTTGTATTCCGATGCATCAGGATTATTTTTGTAGAAATCTCGCATTTCCAGTCTTGCATCCAGTCTTACATCCAAATCATCATCGTCATCGTTTGCATGTGATTTTGATTTTTTCTTGTGTGCAATAAGTGCCTTTCGCATTTTCTCCTTTTCGGAGTTGCTTTTTTGAAGCTCCGCAAGTACATTATTGTACTTTGCTTCATAGTCTTCTTTTTCTTCTTCCAGTTGGAGAAGGTCGATATCATCGAGTTCCATTTCATCTTCGAACTCTTCATTTTTGAGGTTATTTTCCACTCTTTCCTCATCGAGCAGGTTTTCATTTTCTTGCATATCGCAAAATTTATAGAAATAAACGAGTTTTTTCACGACGCTCGCCGTCGCACGCAAAAAGAATACTCGTTTTTGAGTATTCTTTGCTCTTGTCGCACTGAGTTTTTTGCAAATTTTTTACAAAATAAAAACCACCCTAAACGAGTGGTTTTTAAATTTTTTTAAAATTGCTAATAACAATTAAATACTGCCATTCAATTTTTTAGGCTATTTACACTTTCTGCATAACACTTTGCAGTATCTTCTACTTTTTTCCAAGTACTTTCCGTCATAAAATTATCTTGTCAAAAGTTGTTATAATTTTTTATATAAGTGTCGATTGCTTCGGTCAATAGGGTTCCATTATTAATAACTTTTACCATTCATTCTGAATTTTCTTTTATTGTTTTTATATTACCAGTAATATTATTAGTAGTTACATATAGTTCTTCTTTTTCTCATTCTAGATCTTCTATTTCTCATTCCAATTCTTCTATGGTTGATTTCAATTCTGTAATTTCTCCATCTTTTTTTGCCAAATCAAATTTATAATCAGACTCTATTTTTGAAATTTTAGAGTTTTTATCCCAAATTTCATTTTGTTTATTAACATTATCATACCATAATCAAATAACCATTATCAAAAGTACAAGTGTACCAAAAAATTTCCAATAGCGGAAAGTATCAATTATTCGCATAAAATTTTTATAAAAATAATAATACTCTTATTATGCATATTTTTCATTTTTTGCAAATTTTTTACAAAATATTTTTTTCAGCAATTTCTCGGACCTTTCCGCTCATTCATTCATTTTTCAATATTTTCACCATTCGCTTTTTGCTTGGTATCATTTTTGGACCAAATATTTTTCGCAAGGTATGATCACTGACATTGTATTTTTTGCAAAAATCTCGTACTCGGCTGGTTTTGTATTCTGTAAAAATTTTATCAAATCCTTCTTCTCATATCACAACATGTATTTTTGAAAAATTTCAGTATATTTCCATAAAAAATTTTTTTAAAAAAAATAAATTTCCAAAAATTCTTCTACACCGCATCATAGTTCATACTGATAATACCAAATCTCGCCGGCTTTTTATATTCAAATCCATATACCATTGCATCGACCATATCATCGTGTGCATCATTTGGGAATTTTAATAGTTGAGAAACAAGATTTTTATTACCCATATTTTCCACAAACTCTATATCTCATCGACTAAAATTTCATTCATATTCCATTAGTCTTGCAACTTTATCCTTTGTTGGTACGATTTTTCGCACCGCAAAATTATGATTTTTAAGAAGATTATACAGATATTCGCAGAATTCTCTTTGCAGGCTCACAAATTCTATATTTACACAATTTGCATTGTATTTATTGTACACTTCTCGTAGTTTTATAAGCATATTTTCTGTTCATTTATCTTGTCATTTCAGTTCTATGGTTTCTATAATTATTTTTCTCATTCCAAGATGTCCAACAACCACAATTGCAAAACTATCAGAAAAATTCCTTGTAGAACTTGCAGGGTCAATTCCTATTGTTACAGCTGTTATTTTTGGTATTTCGCTAATCCAGTGTATTTGTTCTCGTTTGATAATCGTTTCTCATCAAACATAAGGCACAAGCAAATAGTTTTGACTAAATGCTATTTCTCATTCATTTGAGCGAATTTTTTCTATTTTTTCAGGTGTAAAAAAATCCCAAGCCACCGAACCATCTTGATTATATAACGGTTGTACAAATATCTGCCAATTTTTATCATCGGCTTTTTCATTTTCAAATCGTGGAACCACTCAATCATCATTGATAACATTTCCAAGAAAAATAATTCTTGATTTATCTTTACTCATAGCACCAATAGTTTCACCCGTGATTTTATCATAATTTTTTTGTATAATATCAGGATTTCGCACCGAATCAGTAACATCAATATCATCGAGGATGAGCAAATCAGGACGACTATTTCTTGATATAGCACCACGAAGCTTTTCACCAAGTGAAGCAGAGAGAACTTTTACACCATTTTTTGTATCAAAATCGCCAATACTCTTTTTTTCCATATCTTCACGAGAACCATTCACACTGAATAATACACCATAATCAGCTTCCAGCTTTGAATTCATTAGGTCAAGTGCAATTTGCTTTGTCATCCTTTGACTTGAATCACTTCCGAACGACTGCCACACGATGAAATTATATTTTTTATAACAAATCACCCAAACTATATATTTTACAATAATTGTTGTTTTAATCGAGCCACGAAATCATTTTATAAGAATATTTAAATCTGTTTTTTCCAGTGTATCAATCCAATCAAAATGGAATTTTGCAAGTGGTGTTACAAAATCTTCATAAAAATAATAGAACCACCAAGCAAAAAAATCAGTAGCAAAATATGCTATTCTGTTTTGTGGTGTTGTTTTTATGAGTTCCAAGAATTGTTGTCTATTTATCATTTTTGAGTTTGTTCATAGTATCTAAAAAATTTAATGTTTCATTGCTCATTTCTACTTTCACAGAACCTGTTGTTTCTATACTTCCAATTGCTCGTTCAAGAATTTTTTCAATAGGTGTTATTCAGGTATTTCGCCAATCACGAACCAGATAATTTGCCACAACTCGAACAAGCATAGGATTTTCTGAATCTTCAACCAATGATTCTAATGATTCCTCTGTTAATCCTGTCAATATTCTAAAAGTCTCTTCCACATCTGATTTTGTTACCGTTTCGTATCATTGTGATTTGAGGCTTTGAATAATATTGGCAATATTCTTCTTTATCGGTCAATTCTTATTGATATTTTGAGGATTTTTATCAAATCCACCAGTATTGATTTTATCTCAAAAATTTTCTATCTTTCTTGCTCGAGTTGTTTTTGAGTTGTTTTCCTTCTTTATAGCCATAATTTTAAAAAAAATTTGTAAAAATGGTGCGGACAACAGGACTTGAACCTGTGACCTTTCGGTTATGAGCCGACTACTCTTACCACTGAGTTATGTCCGCAAGTTCTCACAATGAGAGTGGTGGTGGCAAGGATTTGCACCTTGCATAGATAGAATTTGGCAACTTAGTTGCTTTAAGTCCATTAAATACACCCGTTTTATACTTTTAAAAAAAGCGGACAGCCCTTGAAATCGAGTATTTTACGTAGTTTCATCCACTACAACTATCCTATAAGACATTACAATTTTAGCGTCTACCTATTCCGCCACACCACCACCCTCACGATGAGGGAATATTAAAAATTATTATTCTCAAATAAATTCACAATATCATAGAACTTTTTCAATCGTTCTTCGACGCTACCTGTGAGAGTTATATAAGGGACATCATAATCATCTAATACCTCTCGAATTTTTTCATCAATCTTTTTTTGAAATTCTTTATCTTTAAATCTCACTCAGTCATCTTCAAGTGGAAATTCAATTGGAATATAAAACACTAAATCATATCTTTTTTCTATATCTTTTGTTATAATTTCTTCAAGCCATTCATTTAATTCTTTTTCATAAATTGCACATAAAGGATGTTCAGTTTTATTAACTTCAAATATAAGTTTTATACTTGATTGTACTGGTGTGTCTTCAAATGTTACAATAGTTCCTGCCTTCGCAAGTGGTAAATCTTTGAGTAGTTTAAATTTTTTCATAGTTTTAGAAATTATAAATAATTTTGATTAAGTTTTTTAATGAAAATTTCTGATTCTTCTATATGTCTTTTCATACGATACTCAATCTTTTCTATCGCTTCACTAACAAGTTCATTATATTTTTCAGTAGCTTCTTCTTTGGAAGAGAACATATAATAAGTGCTAAATCGTTTAGTTCAGTAAGGTTTTATTTCCTTTCATTTATCATCATAAAAATGATAATATGTGAGACCATACCTCTCTGTTATCTCTACTGTTGTTAGTATTGGTTTTAATTTACGATTGATTTTATATCAATCATCAATAAGTTCGAATGAACAAATCCATACCTTATCTCAGTTATTGAGATTTTGTGTGAATATTTCCATAAATTTAAAAATTATTTATTAAGTAATTCAGGGTTTTCATAAATGTTTCAAATTATTTCTGTGATATCTAAATTGTAATTGTATAAGATA
>JBHBSX010000094.1:0-4574 GCA_041779175.1 Candidatus Altimarinota bacterium
TATTTCCAAAAAAAGCATTTTGTAAAGAAGAATTATAAGAAAAAATATTTTGATTAAATGTGGAATTCGCATTTCATTCTATGATTTTGAGAGAAATATTTCACTGTTTTGTTGAATCAATATTCTTGAATAGTAATTTCATTTCCTGACCAGAACCCATAAGAATAGCACCAGAATGAACAAATTCCACTTCTGGAAAGATATTGTCTTTCTGTACTAGTACTTCCTTTTCTGAAAACAACATTCCAGAACTTGTACGAGCCAAAACCTGCAAACTTTGCTTTTCGATAGAACCAGAAAAAGAAATTTCTTTTTGCATAACACCACCAGAAAGCGTGATGTATTCAGAAGAAATAACATCTCAAAGTTGAGAAACAAGAAAATGAGTTGTGTCTTTTGGTGCTACAATAAGCATATCAAAAGTATTGATTGTGTCTTTTTTATTCAAAAAAACGGATAGATCTGTGAAATTATTCTCTGTAATTCCATTAATAAAAAATATTTTCTGAGCAATGGTTTGCGTAGGGGCTACAATACCTTCAGTAGTAACTGGATATATTTTGATAGTATATTTTCCTGCAGGCAAATCATTTGTTTGAATCTTTAGGTTTTTATCAAGAATAATTTCTTTTTTTAAAGAATTTTCTGAAGAATCAAGAATTTCATAATAGTATTTATGAGCAATATTATCAGCAATATTCGAAGAAAAATCGAGAGCAATCACTTCCCCACTTCCTACAAATTCTTTTTGTAATTCAAAATCAGGCGCAATGGTATCATCAAAAGATTTCAAATCTTGTGACAATAAAAGTTTTAAAGATTTTTCTCATATCAAAATCTCTCCTGTGGTAATATCTTGAGTTTTAACATTCAAAATATATTCCACATCATGATAATATGACGAAAATTCTGTAGCAAGCAATGCACGCCCTATTCCATCACTATCAAATCGTCACTTTCATTCATAAATAATCTCAATTTCACCGCCATTTTTCTTGCGAGAGAGCGTATACTGAAAAGGTGTATTTTTAAATTTTTCCCCAATAGAATTCACTACCGAAGCGCGAATATCCAATTCAATAGGTGCAAAATATTCATGTGAATAATACAGTTTTTCTCAAGAATTATTAACACGCTCACGAAGATTTTTTGGAACACCACTAACCGCATCAATCACAGAAAAATCAAGAACAACTTCCTGACGCGATTCACCACCAGAATATAATGTAATAGTTTGTGAAGCAATTTTTCCTCCATTTTCTGATGTAATATATATTATATACTCCCCGAAATCATCATTCTCCTCAAACACATATTCAGCAGCAATAATACCATTATTATTTGGCTTAATATCCCATTTTTTTAATGTCTCACCATTTGGATTCATCAGAAAAATATGAAGCATTTCATTTTGCAGATTTTCATTATTTTTCAGTACTTTTGCAAAAATATTTACAGTATCTCAATGAAGAAAAATATTTCCATTCAATTCCAGATTTGCTTGATAGGCCGAAGATTTTTCCAAAAATTTTGGAAGCAAATCATAAAAATATCAAAATTTTCCAGCCGAACGAGAGACGAGGAAAATCTTTTTTTCAGATAAATGAGAAAAATCCGAATACAATATTCCTATATCATTAGTTTTTCACAAAATACTTCATGTAGCATATGAAATATTATTATTCTCATCGGAAATCTGTTCAAAAATCTCAATCTCCTGTCCAGAAAGTGGTGATCATGATACAGAATCAAGAATCAATATTTTCCCAGATCATGTCTCCGCCGCCTCTATCAAAATATCAGTATTTGAAAATGAAAAAACAACAGGAAATACTCATTGTGAAAATAGAGTCACATCTTCCAAGTTACGAAACGCCACCACATACAAACCAGGACGAAGCAGATTTTTATCAAATTTTTCAGATAAAGAAAAAGTTGCAAGCGCGGATGTATCAGCAAAATCCACTACCGTTTTTTGACAATCTGATGTATGCGACGAAGTGAGCAAATCATATATTTGAGGAATTTTTTCAATATTTTTTTCGGTAATTATCTGAGAAATTCGAGAAAAGCCCGTCACATCAAGTCGACAAATTTTTATATCATAATTTCGTTTTTGCAAATCATTAGAATAGACATTGATTTTCATATCATCAAGAGAAGAAAAATTCTTTTTTTCTCATACAATATCTATACCTATTGAAGTATTATTTTTTGGTGTGAAAGACATTTTCATAGAAGCAACCCTTCCATATATATCTTCCAAATCATTTATAAAAACCGTATATTTACTCTCGTCAATAAAATCAGTTGTCAAAGTAAATCCAGAATCCGTAATATAAATATCATTTTCTGAAAACAATATTTCAGGAGAAAAAGAAATTTTTGAAGCAATTTGCTTTTTCAATTCCCTTTCCAATAGAACATACTCTGGAGATTCTTGAGAAATATTTGCAATAAGTGGGGATGTTGTAGTAATATTCAGAGAATTTCGAAAATTTTTCTCATCAGAAATATCTTTTATAATCGATCCTGAAAGAGAAAAATTCTCCAATTTTCTTTCAATAACAGGGGTAATAAAATTCCTATATCATGCCACCACACACTGCTTTTGTTTCGTTGTATCCAAATCCAAAGACACAATATTGCTTTCAATATCAGTCGTTTCAATCATTTGGAGAGACGAAAAATCCTTATAATTCCAAGGAAAATTCTCATCAAAACATGAAGCATCTGATGCTGGATAATATACATAGAACTGTATATTTTTTTGAGAAATAGTATCAGATTTAATTTCAAACTTTGCTTGTTTTGGAAGACTATCAAGAGGAATGATCTCCAAATCATATACAAAATCAGAATCAACAGTTAGTACAACGTCTTGAGGAAGCTGAAAAGAAGTTTTTTTATTTTTATTATACAAATCAGCAGAAAGTGTGATAATATCACCATTCTTGACTTGTTTTGGAATAATTTTTACAAAACTTTCAGAAAATAAAATATCAAAATTATCAGACGAAGAAATCTCTCCATTCAACAATAAAGAATTTTTAATCGCTTGTTCGTCAAGCAAAGCACCAGCAGGAATAATTCGTGAAATAACTCATGGACGATTTACCGTCAAAAAAAGTTCTTTTCATTGTTGATTTTCTTGGCCATAAAAAGCAAAAACCAGTACATTTGACGCCATTCTATATGCGACAATTCCCAGTCAAACTACAAAAAGAAAAAATATAAACAAAGCTATATATTGTAAAATTTTTTTCATAAAATACTCCTATTAGTATAAAAATTGTATTCGAAAAATACGAAAAATATTGCATATATTGTAACTTTTTTTTGCTTTTTTACAAATTTTTTAAAAAATTTTATTATTATTCGACTTTTTCAAAAATTCTATATAATATTCTTATGCAAAAACAAAATTTATTCCCTTGCCATACTATTGTTGATTGGTATCACAAAAAAGGCCGACACTCACTTCCGTGGCGAGATTATCACAGAGAACAAAATGACTTGTTATATCGTGTTTGGATATCTGAAATCCTCTTGCAACAAACACAAGCTGAACGCGTGATTCCATTTTTTGAAAAAATTTTGCAAAAATTCCCAAATATTGAATCTCTCACAAATACGGATTATGATACATTTTTCCCATACTATCAAGGAATGGGATACTATTCTCGTGCGCGAAATATCCTAAAAACCGCTACAATTATCACACAGAATTTTGAAAAAATTTTTCCAAAAAACAAAAAAGAACTCACTTCTCTTCCCTGAATTGGCGATTATACCAGTTCTGCCATTCTTGCTTTTGGCTATGGTGAGCCTTTTCTTACATGGGATACCAATCTTGACAAGATTTTTTCACGATTTTTGTTTGGAACTTCTCTGACTAAACTTGATAAAAATCAAAAAGAAGAAATTGAACAAGATTTTCACAATTTTATAAAAAATTTTGAAAAATCCAAACAGGCAGATATAGTGCGCGCCGTCAACAATGGACTTATGGATTTTGCAAGAATAATCGATGACAAAAATCCGAACAATATTGATTGGGAAAACTATCCACTACAATGCGGAAAATTCTATGAAACGCGCGGAAGTCTTGAGATTTTTGAGACTAAAAACAAAGAAACATTCCCCATTCCTGATGCGCGGATTATTGCTATCTTGCACGAGAATCACAAAAAATATTTTTGATTATACCCCAATAAGTATTCGCCTTTTTTGCTTCCACCAGCAGAAAACAGAGATATTAGAAATTTTGTAAAAGAATTTTTTAGAGAAAAATATAATCTCGAAGTCTCAGTGCGTCCTATTCACAAAAAATGGCTCTCACAAAAATGAGAACCATTTGTAGCGGTTAATGTGCAAATACAAACCTGAAAACACGATTTTGTAGAATTCGAGAAAAAATTTTCAAAAAATATTTTGGAAGAAATATATGAAAATTAAAATAAAATCGCTATTTTTATAAAATTTTTTCAAAAAATCCCTAATCTTAGGGATTTTATCATACCTTTGCAAAATGAAAAATAAAATTCTCTTGCAAATCAGTATTTTCTGCAAAA
>JBHBSX010000095.1:0-4155 GCA_041779175.1 Candidatus Altimarinota bacterium
CATTGATAGTGAAAGTGGAAAAGTTGTGGCGAGATATAATTTTGATTTTTTAAAAAATATAGAATTAACCAAAAATCCCACAACACAAGAAATGAATGGAATTGCTTTTGATAAAACAAAAAACGAGATAATTATCACAGGAAAAATGTGGGAAAATTTGTATGTTTTTGATATCAAAGATTTTTATTTGCCGTAATATTTGCATAGGAAAATGATAAATTTTTTGAAAAAATTTTATAGCAAATACAAATTTTTATTTTGTATGAAGACTTTTGAAAATATTTTTATAATAAAAATCACTGACAATTTATCAGTGATTTTTATTATTTTTTTTGAAAATTAGTAGAGAATAAAAAATTTTAGTTTCTGTATTTGTATATTTTGATAATTTTAAAAATTTTTTGAAAAATTTATATTCACTACATACCTGCTAATCTGTTGTCATCTTTTTTGAATTCCTATAAGGAAAAATTTAGAGGATTTTTTAGTTTATATTTTTGAAAAATTTTTCTAAAAATTCATATTCCCTATATATCTCAAAAAATCCCCAAGAACTTAGAAAAACAAGCAAACACTCTATTATAGATACAATACCCCCGTTTCAAGAAAGGGTTTAAAAATTATTTTATAAAATTCTCAAATCCTTTGATTAATTCGCCATTTTCCATAACAAATGGGCGCGCATTGGCCTGATTATAATCTGTGTCATATTTTGTCATCAAATAACCAATAAGCGCATTACGATCGGCAAATTTGATAGCTTGATATGGTTCCTGAAATGCTAATTTCTCTATAAATAAAATCTCATTATTCGCAAGCGGAATAGCAATTCCTGTGTGTCCAACAAATAAATAACTTTCCTCATTTTCCTCATTGGAATGCAAAAATAGAGAAATAATTGACGCTTTGGTTTTGTCATTTTTGAAAATAAAATCAATTCCCCGATCCTTCCAAGCGTCCTGAACACTCTTGATATGCACCGCCAAATCTTTGGTTCGTGGCGTTGCAATCTGTGCATAAAAATTCTTAAAAATTACTTCCTGATCAGGTGAAATAGTTATATGCGACGGCAAATTCTCAAGAGAATTCAAATCAAACATCAAATTATCAGTATTGAGAGAATTTGTTCCTGTAGAAGTTATCAAATCCGAAAAAAATCCAAAACTTGTTATTCGGCAGTTAAATCCGATAAAATCAGGATTTTTTGTATCCCAAAGTTCGGTAATTTTTTCAAAATTATATTCTGGATTCAAGGAATCAATCACGGTAAAATCGCCAATCAATGAGGTATTTTCTATAGAATTATTAAAAAATTGCACATTTTTGAGAAAACTATCCACATTTGACTGAGAAATTCCCGCTTCCAAAAGCAATTTTTGAATCATCTTTTGAGAATTTTCATCAGAAATATTGGAATACATAATTCCTGTGGCGATTGTTTGCGGATTTTCTATTGGCGTTCTGTCACGAAAATTTTTTCAAAAATTATATTGATAATAAGTCAGACCTATAATAATCGCATAAACAAAGGAAAAACTCACAATAATTGCAAGAAATATTTTGATACTATTTTTCATAAAAAATTTTAATAAGTCCAAATTGAAATTTGAAAAGTTTTTAAAAAACACCCCCCTTCTTATTCCCGAGCCTTTTGTGAGACGCGTTAAAAAATTTTTGAAAAATAATTCGTTAAAAAAATCCAACCTGTTTGAGCGTAATGTAATGAAGCGAGTTTTGGATTTTTAGAATTTTTTTAAAAAATTTTAGCAAGCGAACAAACAGCTCTTGATTTTTGGTTACTTTTTATCAAGAAAAAGTAACATGAGATGAATATGAGGAATAAGAAAAAGTGGAGTTTGTAAAATAATTTCGTTTTTAAATTTTAAAAACAAATTTAAAATCTCTCAAATTATATTCACCCACTTTAAGCGAAATTAAATTATAAATCTTTTATCAATTTTGCCATTTACAATCTCAATTCCGTCGGCTTTGAGTTTGGCGATTTTTTCAGGAACTCAAGCCTCGGTATTATAACCAGAAATTTTTCCAGAACTTGCAATGACTTTGTAACAAGGATATAATTCAGGTTCGCGATTATATCGCATTATTGACGCTACAGCACGATGATGGATTCCGAATTTTTCAGCAATATTTTTATAAGTTGTGACCTTGCCTTGCGGAATTGTTTGCAAATATTGTAACACTTTTTGTTTCATAAATTTTTAAAAATATAAAATAACTAATTCAATCCCTCAATCTCGCCGTTTTCATCAATATCAATTCGCAAAGCATTGGGCGAACGCGAAAGTCACGGCATGGTCATAATATCTCAAGCAAAAGCCACGATAAATCCCGCGCCAGCCGAAACCTGAACATCAGAAATAGTAATTTCAAAATCTTTTGGCCGACCAAGAAGTTTGGGATTATCAGAGAGTGAAACTGGCGTTTTGGCGATACAAATCGGAAAATGCGAAAAATTATTATTTTCTAATTTGGCAATATTCAGCTGCGCTTTGTCGAGATATTTGACATTTTTGGCACCATAAATTTCTGTACAAATTTTTTCAATTTTTGCAGTAATTGAAAGTGAATCTTCATAGAGAAATTCAAAATTATTATAAGAATTTTGAAGGATAGAAACAACTTTTTCTGCCAAATTCTTCATTCCATCTCATCAGTGCGCAAAGCCTTCTCACACTTCAAATTCTACTCATTTTTGTAGACAAAAATCGCGTACAAAATCAATCTCTTCTTGCGCATCAGAAGCAAATTTATTTAGACAAATCACTATTGGCAAGTGATATTTTTGAAGATTTTCTATATGTTTTTCGAGATTTTCAATTCATTTTTCAAGTACGGAAATATTGGGAATATGGAGTTCAGAAACAGGAATTCCAGCATTGTATTTGATAGAATTGAGCGTCGAAACCAATACAACAGCATCAGGCTTAATATTTCCAATTCGACATTTGATATCCAAAAATTTTTCTGCTCACAAGTCAGAACCAAATCCCGCTTCCGTCACAACAAAATCCGTCAATTGTTGACCAAGTTTGGTTGCAATGATGCTATTACAACCATGTGCAATATTTGCAAAAGGACCACCATGAATCAAACATGGTGTATTTTCAAGTGTTTGTACGAGATTTGGTTTGATAGCATCTTTGAGAAGTGCCGCAAGACTTCATTCTATACCAAGATCCTTGACTTGAAGCGGTTTTCCGTGAATATCATAAGCAAAAATAATATTTCCGAGGCGTTTTTTTAAATCAAAAATATCAGACGCCAGACAAAAAATCGCCATAATTTCGGACGCAGTCGTGATCATTGCACCAGACGAAATATTTCAAGAATTTTTACCATCAAAAGAATATGAAAAATTTCTCAAAGCACGATCATTAACATCAAAAGCACGCTTCCAAACGATATTATTCACATCAATTTGCAATTCATTGCCAAAATAAATATGATTATCAATACTCGCCGAAAGAAGCAAATGCGCCGAAGTAATAGCATGAAAATCGCCAGTAAAATGCAAGTTAATATCTTCCATAGGAACCACTTGCGCATATCAACCACCTGTGGCTCATCATTTTACACCAAAAACCGGACCCAAAGACGGCTCTCGCAAACAAATCAGCGACTTGTGACCCAATTTCCAAAGTGCCTGCCCAAGCCCAATAGTCGTCGTTGTCTTCCCTTCTCATGCAGGAATCGGATTACACGCCGTCACAAGAATCAGCTTTCATGGTTTTCTCGGATTTTGTGCAATTTTTTGTAAAAATTTTTGAGAAATTTTGGCTTTTTTATTGCCATATAATTCCAAAAATTCTTCAGAAATATCAAGTTTTTTGGCAATTTCGCGAATATCAAGCAATTTGGCTTGTTGTGAAATCTGAATATCAGTGAACATAGTTTTAAAAAAATTTTTTCTATTGTAATTTTCTTTTTACAAAAAGCAAATTTTAAAAAATTTTATCTAATTTAAAATTGTAATTATTTTAAAAATAATTCTTTTTCTTATTCCTCATATTCATCTTATGTTACTTTTGCTTGACCAAAAGTAACCAAAAGTCAAGAGCTGTTTGTTCGCTTGCTAAAATTTTTAAAAAAAATTCTAAAAATCCAAAACTCGCTTCATTACATTACGCTCAA
>JBHBSX010000096.1:0-6169 GCA_041779175.1 Candidatus Altimarinota bacterium
AATATTATTATATTGTGCACATTCTTTCGTATTGGTGAGAGTTTTTTGTTAAGCTCTTGGGATAGAAAAATGTACAGAGAATGTGGTTTTTAAAATTTTTTTATAAAAAAATTTTTTTAGAAATTGTCCAATGATTTATGAGATTTTGTCTCATAAAAATTTGCATTTTAAAAAATAAAGTATATAATGATTTCGATTTATTTTTTAAATTATTTTTTATGACAGTAAATAATCCTTTTCTTAATGCTCAAAAGCAAATTCAGAAATCATATGATATTGCGAATTTTGGTTCAGAATATTCTACAGAAATTGCAAGTGTTCTTTTTCCAAAGCGAATTATCGAGGTAAATCTCACAATTCCTATGGATGACGGTAGTGTTCGTAATTTTGTGGCATATAGAAGTCAACACAATGACGCACGCGGACCGTTTAAGGGCGGAATTCGTTTTCATCAGGATGTGCATCTTGATGAAGTTAAGGCACTTTCAATTTGGATGACTATCAAATGTGCAGTAGCTGATCTTCCACTTGGAGGAGGGAAGGGTGGAATTATTGTAAATCCGAAAGAGCTTTCCGAGGCTGAATTGGAGAGACTTTCTCGAGCTTATGTACAAGCAATTTTTAAGGATATTGGCCCAGAAACTGATGTTCCAGCACCAGATGTGAATACAAATCCAGCAATTATGGGTTGGATGATGGATGAATATTCTCGACTTGCTGGCGTGTATTCTCCAGGAAGTTTTACTGGAAAAAAAGTTGGAGTTGGTGGTTCAAAGGGGCGTGGAAAGGCAACGGCACAAGGTGGAGTTTATACACTTCTTAAGTATCTTGCCATGAATTCTGATACTATTGCTGGAAAAAAGATTATTATTGAGGGTGCTGGAAATGCAGGGCTAACATTTGCAGAATTGATTCGTGATGCTGGTGCTATTGTTGTGGGTATTTCTGATTCTCGTGGTGCTATTTATAATGAAAAAGGCCTCGATGTATCAAAAATTATTGCAATCAAAAATGAAAGAAAATCAGTAACAGAATATACTAATGCAGAACATATTTCTGATGAAGAAATGCTTGAAAAAGCATGTGATATCTTGGTTCCAGCAGCTTTGGAAAATAGAATTACAGACAAAAATGCTGAAAATATTCAAGCAAAAATTGTTCTTGAATTAGCAAATGGCCCAACAACTCCAGAAGCTGATGAGATTCTTGAATCAAAAAATATTGTTGTTATTCCTGATATTCTCGCAAATTCTGGAGGCGTAACGGTTTCATATTTTGAACAGGTGCAAAATAACATGAATTATTATTGGGAAGCGGATGAAGTGGAAGCAAAACTCAAAACAAAAATGGAAACAGCCACAACAGATATTGTGAATACAGCTCGTGAATATACTACATCTTTGCGTAAAAGTGCTTATATTATTGCTTTGAAACGCGTATTTGATGCTATGAAAACTCGAAAATATTATTAAAAAAATCGTCTCATTGAGACGATTTTTTAATTTTTAGCATAATAAATATTTTTTAAAATTATTTTTATAAAATATTTTATATTTCCTCGCTTGCATATGTGTCGCAGACTTTGTTGAATTTTCTTCACAAATCATCCTGAAAGAAAATAGTAAGTTTCATATTTTCTCCAAGTTTGATGATTTCATTATTTTGATCACGAAATGCAATAGTAATACATTGTTCTCGTCCAACTCCGAGTACTACATTTCAGAGATTTTGCTCGAGACCATTGTATTCTATAGATTGCAAATACAAAATTCGTCGCAATGAAATATTTTCAAAACAAACCTGTGATTCATAAAGATTTGCAATAGTGATATTGAGTTCCACGTGATCGTTTCTTTCTTGTTCCGATTGATTGAGAATTGCAATTTTTCGTGTATACATAAGTGAAAAGCCAGAGAAAATAATGGCAATTGCAGAAATAACAAGTGTAATGTATTCAATGTGCATATGTTTAAAATTTTTTACAAAAAAATAATAGCATAATTTTTTGAATTTTGCAAAAAAAAAATATGATTTTTGCAATTTTTTAAAAAATATGATATTATTAAGAAAATTCATAAAAATATAATATGCAAACATGACTTTCAGGCAATATTGATTTTGTTGCTGCTACTCGCGAAAAAGACAAATCGCAACAACAAAAAGAAATGCCTATACATCCTGTAAATTTTGAAACAACTCAATGAAAAATTTCCTCTCTTTGAAGCGACATTTCCAGTATTTTATCGCAGCAAAAAACACTAACAATACAAGAGACAAGAATTCGAAAAAGTATAGAAAATGATAAAATGGCCTTGAATACAAAATTTGAGACTGCAAAACAAGAAATTTCTGAAGAATTTCGTGGAAAGATAGAGCAATTGTCGCAAGCAATGAATATCAGTAGGACAGAAGTGACTCAGGAGAATTTGTGACATATGAAAAAAACATTGAAAAATTTTATTAAAAATAATGAAGGAATAGAAAAAAATCTTGATTTGGAAATTGGAGATAAAATGCTTTGGAATCCTAAAAATCAGAGCTTGGTGGTAAGTGGCGTGAATGGGAAAGTAAAATTTTCTATTCGATTTGCTCCAGAAACTCCAGAAGAAACGAAACAAAGTGAAAATATTGCCAAGGAAGAACAATCTCGCGAAGATATAGAAAAGCAGGGAGAAAAACTGGGGAACTGGATTGTGCGTCGTGGAGCCTATCCATGAAAGAAAAATTCTTGTGGTGCGAGTTGTGGAGAATTGCTCAATCAATTTGGTTTTAGAAAAATTTTGCCACAATCTGGGCGTGATGGGAAAAATTGGGATACAATTATTGAGCGTTATGCGTCAGCATATTTTGAAAAAATCCCCGTAAATCATCCTGATGATGCGCCAGCTGGAAGTATTTTGGTTTTTAATGAAAATGCTCGGCTTGGTACATCCACTCGACGAGAGTATGGACATGTGGAAATTAAGGGGAGTAACGGAATGTATTATTCATATTATCAGTCTATAAATCCTGCTGGATCATCAAAAACATCAGAAAAAAATCCTGAAAGATATAAAAAATTAACAGGCTTTACGGGTTACGCATATGTGTATAACGGAAAATTGCCACCAAAATAATTTTTATATAAAAAATCTCACTTATTTTGTGAGATTTTTTATAATATTTTTATAATTTGGACAATATTCATAGACAAGTTTCCAGAACTTCATTCAGTGATTTTTCTCTTTAATATGGCAAAGTTCGTGAACAATTACCGCATCGATAAAGTCGGTATTTGTTTCGAGATATTCCGCCAAACGATAGCTAAAATTGAGATTATTTTTGCTACTACAGCTTCACCAACGACCTTCGGATTTGGTGATTTTTATAGTTCCATATTTTGGAAAATCAGTTTTTTGCCACAATTCTTCCACTTTTGGAAGAATATATTTTTTGAGTTTTTCCTTTAATATTGCTATTTCTTCGCTATTATAATTTTTTGGTTGCGATTTTTGTTGTATTTTTTGCAAATTTTTTTCTATCCAATCACGACGACTATTGACAAAATTTTCTATAAAAATATTTGCACAGCGACTTGGTGCGCGAATGATCACTTTTCAAGGTGATTTAATCTGAATAGCAAGCGATTTTCTATGAGAATACACAATTTCATATTCTTCGGGAATATTTGGACGAGATTTTTTAAAAAAATTTTCAAGCATTAGATTTTTTCAGAAATATTTTTAATAAAAGTAAGAATTTCATCAAGATGAAAATTTTCATTTTTTGGTAAAATTTTTTCAAAAAAATACATAACTTCATTCTTGGCTTCATAGAATTTGATTTTGCCACTTTCTGTCAAAATAACAAAACTCGCACGCTTGTCGGTAGGATTTTGTTCGCGTGAAATCAGTCCGATTTTTTCCATGGGAAGCAACAGGCGAGTGATGCCTGAGGCAGTGAGTCACATATTTTCCGCGAGGTCAATGCGACGGATTTTGTTGTGTTGCGATTCGAGAATATTTTTTAAAATCAAAAATTCCGTCCATGAAATTCCATTCATTGGTCATTCGAGTTTGCGCGCGAGAATATGGTTAATTCGCGACATATTTTGAAAAAAATCTAAAATATTTTCACTTGTATTCATATATTTGATAAATACTTGATATATAATTGATTAGTCAAGTATATTGAAAAGAGAAAAGAAGTCAAAAATTTTTTTAAAAAAATCAGCAAAGAATTGCTGATTATCTTCCGCGTCCTGCTGCGCGTCCTGGTCGTTGCTTATTGATAGGATTATTAAAATTATTCATTCCGCCCTTACCAAATCGTGAACCATTTTGAAATTGTCCTATTCCGAATCGCGAAACTTTTTTCTGGGCAATTTCTGGTGTTTTGTTTTCTTCTGATTTGATTTCAGAATCTTTATTTTCTGCTTCATGAGGCAGATTTTCTTCATTTGTTGTCATAGTAAAATTTTTTAAAAAATTAAAATAGAATTAAAAATAATTTCAAAAATTATTTTTTCCTTCGTTTTGCTTTTGCAAGGCGACGGCCACCTGGTCCGTATTTGCTCGGTCATTGCGGTCCAATGGTGAATTTTTTGGCGTTTTTGGCTTTTTCTTCGCGTTTTGCTTCATATTCATCATAGAGATGCGGTGGAAGAAAGTCTGATTGTTTCATAAATATTTTTTAAAAAATTATTCCCCACTTTGTAATTCCTTGAATTTGGCAGTCATTGTTGGATTTCCGCGAGTGAGTTTTTTGATAGTTAAATCCTCGGCTTTGTTGTTTGCAAGGCGAAGATTGTCTTCAGAACGAAGAAGATTTTCTTTGGTTTTTTGCAATTGATCAATAGCATTGTCAATATGCTTGATGGCGTCGCTAAATTTTCTCGAAGCCAAATCATAGTTTCGCCCAAATGCTTCACGAAAATCATTGAGCTGATTTTCAAAATTTGTTACATCGATATTTTGTTCGCGAATCAATGCTAATTCCGCTTTGTATTGCAGAGAATTCATTGCCGCATTTCTCAAAAGTGTAATCATCGGAATAAAAAATTGTGGACGAATAACATACATTTTTGGATATTTGTGCGAAACATCGACAATTCCCGAGTTATAATATTCGCTGTCAGATTCGAGCAAAGACACGAGAATGGCGTATTCACATTTTTTTTCATTGCGATCCTTGTCAAGTTCTTTGAAAAAATCTTCATTTTTCTTTTTGGTGGCAGTGGTATCACCTTCATTTTTCATTTCAAACATAATAGAAATGAGTTCATTGCCATTGTCGTCGTTTTCGCGATAAATATAATCACCCTTACTTCCCGTGCGCGCGTCATTGTCTTTTTCAAAATATGCTCTTTGGAATGCGGTTGCACGCAGTTTATTGAATTCGGTTTCACAATGCTGTTCCAGTGTTTCCCCAAGCATTTTGGTGGACATTTTGAGTTTCAAATCCTTGTAATATTCTATCATTTCTTCTTTACTTTTGATTTCTTTTGCAAAATTTTCTTCTTTATTTCGCAATTTTTCTTCATAACTTTCTTTGAGAGATTTTTCCATCAATTCCTTTTCCATTTCTTTGTTTTTGAGTTCATTTGCGAGATTATTGCGTTCTTGTTCTACACTTTTTGTTGCTTCAGAAATGGCAAGTTTTTTTTCAGTTTCAGCATTGTTTTGCTTCATTTTGAGTTCGGCAATTTCTTTTTCTTTTTCGTCAAGTTTTTTTCTTTCCGCTTCGCGTACGCTGTTTTCTCTTTGCAAAAGTTCAAGATTAAAATCCTTTTTGGCATTATCAACCGCTTTCTGTACTTCTTCTTGTACTTTTTCATTGAATTTTTCCATTTTGATAGAATTGACAATTTTTGTGATTGAAGTCTTGTCAATATCGGTTTCATGAATGGATTTGAGATCAATAAGATCGCCTTTTGATGCGTCTTCCAAGAGAATAAGTGTGTTTTCGTCCTGAATTGAAACTTTGATTTTTTTGGCTGTATTTGACATAATTTTTTTAAAAATTATTGTTATTTTATGAATTTTTTTCAAAAAAACAAAAATTTTTTATAAGATATTTTTAAAAATAATAAAACAAAATGTATGAAAAATATAAAAAATTTTTATAAATACAATATATATGAAAATTGCTATTATTGTGATATGAATATAAAAATTTTTTCTACACAAAA
>JBHBSX010000097.1:0-2567 GCA_041779175.1 Candidatus Altimarinota bacterium
CTCATTACATTGGAAGTTTCGAGAGTAATAACTCCACGCTTTACAAGTTCTACAAATGATCGCATTGTTGCCTCTACATCTATCATCGCATCATGCGCACCTTCAAACCATTCTTCAAAAAGAAATTTATGCAATTCTGCAAGTTTTGGTGGTTTGTGTGATGCACCACGACCTTGAAGTTTACAATACTCTGTGGAACTTCTCATGGTACATATAACCTGAGAAGGAGTATAATCTCCTGCACGACCAAGTCTGGCTAATTCATAACCAATTACCTCTTCATCATATGATACATTATGTCCAGAGACAATATCCACAGAATTCAGAATCTTCATAATATCATCAATCCTGTCTTCTATATATGGTTCATTTTCCACATCTTTATCATAAATTCCATGAACTTGTGATGCGGAAAATGGAATAGAAATACGAGGCTTCACGAGAAAATTATGACGTTCTAATTCTCTGTATTCATTGTTTTCATCAATTTCACCTACAATAGCCGCAAATTGCACAATGTATGGTTGTTGATTAAGTGAACCATCACGAACTGGAAATCCTGTTGTTTCCGTATCAAATACACAGATTTTCATAAAAAATTTCTAAAATTCTTAAACTAAAAATAACTATAGTATTGTAAATTTTTTTTCATTTTTTTCAAGATTTTTTAAAAAATTGAGAAAAGTATTTGACAAATGAAAAATATTGTGTTAAAATATTTATGCAAATGCAAATTTTCATCAAAACATACAGGAGACATTGAAATGTTTACAGTCTACATTGAAAAAGATCGCAAGCCGCTAAACAAAGGAACCGTAAAGGCCTCTGGTCAAGGATTCTTTGATGGACAGTCTACCATGTATAATTCTGGTACCAACGGTGCCTGGACCTGTAATTCAAATTTCTCTACTGCAGAGATTTTCGTTAACGGGAAATCTGCAGGGATATATCCCCATGGTGCTCGTATCATTTTATGATACGATGTGATTCTTTTTCCAAAAAAACCACATATACAATTATGTGGTTTTTCTACAATTTATTTGATTTATTGTTGATGTTTTTTTGATAGACAGGGTTTTGTTTAGAATTTTTTTAAAAATTTTACAAAAATTAATTTATTCTTTAAAGCATATTGATTATTGTATATCTGATTATATTTTGAGGAAGAATAACTGAATTTTTCTACTCGAGTATATAAGAATACAGTAAAATAACCCTCAAATTGAGAGTTATTTTACTTTTGCTTGATATAAGTTACGACCAACGCGCTCAATAGCATCCTTGTTTTGAAGATTCATATAAATAGTAGTAGTTTTTACTTGGCGAATTTTCAAAACCTTTTCAGTAATTTCTTCAGTAGAAAGGGGACCATCATGTTTCTTGAAAATATCAAGAATAACATCAAGTACAGTGCCTTCTTTATATCCCCATTCTTTTAATACATAAATCCCTCGACCAATAAGAATAAAACCCTCATTTCGAATGAGCTCATTATGAATCGTGGAAATTTTAACGACTTCACCAAAATGTTCTGTAATAGCATTGGCAATATCCATAAAATGCATGGGTTCGCGAGCTTTTTTAAGAACATACACTGCTTTGTCCTTAAGAGTTGCGGGATTGAGAATTTTCCATTTTTCTAAACCAATAAATTTGTTTTCTCCTTTGACAATATCAAGAAAAATATCCATCACAGAATCAATCATAATTGGTTCAATTTTTCCAAATTGAGCAAAAAGATTGGTGCGAATAGCATCATAAAGAATGGTTGTTTCCATGATATCCCCACGTTTCTTGAGAATCTTTAGAGCCTCTTTGTGAATTGTTTCAATATTTTTTTTGGAAACTTCAGGAAAATGAAAATAAGCATTTGTCCCGAGTTGAGGTTTTGATTTTTGAATTTGATAATCAGCTTGAAGTAATATATCAATAATATTTTCATTGATAGTAGCATCAAGGCCAATATCAGCAATAATAGCATTTATAAGGCGATCACGAACCATAACTCCACCATGCATTTTCAAAATTTTTTCTCCCGAATTTTGAATAACAATCAAGTTGCTTGTTCGTATAATTCTACCAATTTTACGGATTCCAACATCTTCAATTTGTCGAACACGCTCACGAGTGATACCATAAGCATTTCCGATCTCTTGGAGTGTTTCTTTGTCTCCGTTGAAACCTATGCGACGCATAATGACTGATTTTTCTTTTTCTGTAAGTGTTTCCAGAATAGAATTAAAACCATCTGTAATCTGGCTAGTAGTAGTCATAAAATTACAACTTCAACAATAATAAAATAAATATAAATTTTTTGTATTCACAATAATTTATACTTATATAATATGATATTTTTTTAAAAGTCAAGAGATTTTTAGAAAGGAAGTGACATATTTTCTTTTTTTCTTTTGTTTTCTTGATGGGCATCAGCTCGTATAATATTTGTATACTCTCAAAAATCCTCTTCGAGATTATGATCCAAATAGTATGATTTTAGATTTTCATTCTTAATATTTCGAGAAAGAAAAAAGCCACAAATAATCATCATAACAACACTAGCACCAGCA
>JBHBSX010000098.1:0-7950 GCA_041779175.1 Candidatus Altimarinota bacterium
ACAAGCAAGAAGAAAAGAAAAAAAATATTGCCAATAAAACAAAGGAAGAAAATAAATTAAAAGAAGAGGTAGAAAAGAAAGATCATGCTGAAAAAATGCAGAGAACACATGAGGCTAATGTTAAGCAATCGGAGATGGCTATTGCGACTATAAATGATAAAATCGCATCTACAAATGAAAGTATAGCATTGACAAATAATAAGAAACGAGAGGCAGTAACTAATCATCAGGCGTATTTAAAACAACAAAAGGAGAAATATGAACAAGAAGGAAAGAGATTGCAGGAATCGATAGATGGTGCTGATAGTTTTCTTAATGCAATAAGAAAATGACAGGATCCCAAGAATATAGAAGTTCATCAGAATCGAGAATTATATTCTTTTTTGAAAAATAATCCTACTTTACAAGCGGCCGTTTACAAAGTCTTTCAGGATCAAAATTTGACCCCTGAACAAAAGAGGCAAAATGTGGATCGAATGGTGTCAGATTTTCAAAACAAACAAAAAAATAATAAAAACGTAAGCAGTATTGTTGGGGAATTAAATTATCTTAATAATACGTATAATAAAACCAGTCAATCAGCGGAGGAGAAGGGGAGTGGATGAAATGATAATACATCACAGATTCAAAAAGCAAGAACTATATCGCCAGCAGCCAAAGAGGAATCTCAAAAACCAAAATCCTCAACATCAGGAGATTCAAAATCAGTAGCCAAAGCAGATTCTTCAAAATTAGTAGCCTCAATATCAGGGGATTCAAAATCAGTGGCCAAAACAGAATCTATTCAATCGGAAGCCTCAAAACCAGAAGTCAAGACAGAGTCTCCAAAAACGGAAGCTCCAACATTAGGGGGCTTAAAAACGGAACACACAACAGAATCTCCAATATCAGTAAGTCAAAATCCAGCAATCAAAGCGGAGCCTCAAAGGTTAATAAATCAGCCAGCAGTCATAAATTCAGTTAATCAATCAGAGAATCAAGTCTCAACAATCAGGGTAGATCCTCAAAATCCAACAAATCAAGCAGATGTCTCAAATGTGAGCGGATTGTTTAAGGGGGCATTTAAGGGGGTATTTACTGGATATCCTAAATGAGAACGTTCAATACCTAGAGATGCTTTATTGAATACAGCTAATAAACAATGGCGTGTTGGGTTATCTCAGATAAATACAGATAATTGATTAAAAGAAGAATCAACAAAAAATACTTCCCAAAAAGCAGAGAATACTATTCAAGGAAAAAGTCAAGACAAAATTAATATTTTAAAAGTATCTCAAAATAAAAATAAAGAATCCTCAATTGGAAAGAGGGGTATAGTTTCCCAGACTGATTCGGATAATTCTTCAGGACAAAAAGGAACTGAAATAGGAGATTCAAGTGATGAGAGTAGTAGTTCTAATGAAGGAGTATCTATACATCCAGATGTTGTGGCAATGTCAAATAGGGTAATTCAGGAACGTGAATTCAAAGAAATTGCAAGAGCATTACAAATAATAGAACCTATTATTAAACGTTCTGAATTGTTTACGCGAGGAGAAAAAAAGGCTCTTCAATCGCAAATTTCTGAGTTTCTTGAATCGTATAATGCTGGACGAGTAACGGCAGAAGAGGTAAAGCCAATAAAAGAAGCAATTACAAAAGTTATCTTGTTGGATGTGTTTCAGACAATGAAAATGCGTTATGCTAATATACAGGCCCTCTCTAAAGAACAACAAGATTTGCTAATAAGAGATTTGAATCAATTTGCACAGTTCGTTCTAGGAAAGAGTTCTCAGTGAAAAATAGCTGATCAAAGCCAGAATACCGAAATTTATTCTAGGGTACATTGACCTGCAGTGCAAAGCACATCGCCCGATAAAGGTTCTCAAGTTCGGACGGATGCAGCAGTAGTTCCTGGTTCCGATATACCAATAAGAACAGTTTGGACAAATGTAACACCAATTCCTGGTTCTGATATATTAAGAATAACAGCTCGAACAGATGTAACACCAACCCCTGGTTCTAATATATCAAGAATAACAGCTTGAACAGATGTAACACCAACCCCTGGTTCTAATATATCAAGAATAACAGCTTGAACAGATGTAACACCAATTCCTGGTTCTGATATGGGTACCCAAAATGAGCAATCTTCTTCTGAAGTAGATGTAGATGATTTTTTTGAGCTTAACCTCTTTAAAGGGATAGATAAAGAAAGAGATTTGATCAATGCATTGCAAAATGTTGATTATACTGAAGTTGTTAACAAATTTGGAGGATATACATCAGAAGAAACTAAGTCTCTGATAGATCCTAATTTACAAAAAACAATCTCTCTAGCAAATGCAGCCAAGAAACTAGAATCAAAAACAGATTTCTCCTCCAAGGATATCAAAGCTATTGAAGATAGATGGAAGGATTTTTCTGGAAATTATGCAGAAACTAATCAGAATACTGAATCTTGAGGAATGTCTCCCAAGGAGGCAAATAGTAATGGGCAAGAATGATCTAGATTTGATAAAATATCATCAAGGTTACAGTCTTTTGATCAATTATTCAATGAAATATATCCAATGGGTCGGGTTATTATCAATGGAAAAGAGGTGGATGTGGCAGCACCAAGGACAAGGGAAGAATTTATGGCAGCATATGAAAGATGAGAGGTTATTCAGATTCCAATACTTGAAAATATGGCACAGAATGATAAAGAAAAGAAAGAGAATCCATTGACAGCCCAAAAAACTAATGCATGAGCAATTACTTCATATAAAGGAAATAAGTTTCCTATACCCTCTTCACGTGATGATTTTTCATTGATTCGAATGCAAATAAAAATGATAAACCATCCATTTTTGAAAAATCTTATGGAAGTGGATTATATGAAAGGTCTTTTTAAATTTGAAAAGGCGTTTTCAGAGGAATATAGGAGTATGCACCCAGAAGACGAACATTGGAGATTTTATCAGGTCGTTCTCTCAAATATTGCAACAGCTGCAGATATACCCGAGCTCCATGCAAAAGATTCCCATGAAGTAGAAAAATTGATAAGTAAATTGGAGAATCCAGATTTTTTGATACCAATTGAAAATAAATTAAGGCACAAAAAAATTCTATTTGATTCAGATGGAAATGTAACGCCTGAATCCATAGATAGGCTTTTCTTATTAAAAAACAATAATAAAAACAAGCCTCAGGATGATATGTCTTGAATAAAAAATAGAGAAGATTTAGTGGATAATAAGGATAAGACTCTAGATAAGTCTATTAAAAATGCTCCGAGCAAAACTACCGAGGAAGTCCCAGATAAATCTACAAATATGAATAATTCCTGAATTATTCATGATGACAAAAAAATAAAGCAGAATAATTAAAATAAAAGAGAATTTATGTGACTATGCTGTATTTTTAATTCTCAAAAAATTTTTTAAAAATTTTCTTTTTTTCAAAAAATCTATATAATTTGCCAAGACGGATGGATTATATAGATTTTTTATTTGAAAGATTTTTTTAAAAATTTTCTATAAAAAATATTTTTATTTTTTGAACAATTATATATTGATAATTGCTCGTTTTTTAATTTTTTAAATTTTATGCAAAATAATTTTCAAAAATTTTCTTTCAAACTTGAAGCGACTGATGGTGCAGCGCGTGCAGGAACTATAACAACGCCACATGGCGAGATACAAACGCCGATTTTTATGCCAGTTGGGACGCGTTCAGCGGTTAAAGGTGCGACTATTGACCAGATTAAACAAATTGGTTCACAAATTATGCTTGTAAATAATTATCACAGTTATCTTCGTCCGGGTTGTGATGTGGTTGAGCATTTTGGTGGACTTCACAAATTTATGGATGTGGATATTCCGATTTTGACAGATTCTGGCGGTTTTCAGGTATTTTCATTGGGATTGGGAATGCAGAATGCAAATGGTGAGAAACTTGCAAAAGTTACAGAAGAAGGTGTGAATTTTCGTTCATACCTCGATGGTTCCAAGCATTTTTTCTCGGCAGAAAATGTTATGGATATGCAGTGCAAACTCGGTGCTGATATTATTATGGCTTTTGATGAATGTGCGCCGGGCGGTTCGTCGCATTCTTATGCCAAATCTGCTATGGAACGCACGCATCGTTGGGCGATTCGTTCCAAGAATCGTTGGCTTGAGAATGAGATTTCTCGTGCGGATATGTGACTCTATCCACAGGCGCTTTTTGCTATTATTCAGGGTGTGATCTATGATGATTTGCGTGCCGAATCTGCTAAGTTTATCTCTGATCTTGATACGCCCGGTGTGGCTATTGGTGGGCTTTCTGTGGGCGAATCCAAACAAGATATGTATCGCATTCTTGATGTGCTTGAGCCACTTTTGCCACAACAAAAACCGCATTATCTGATGTGAGTAGGAACGCCAGAAGACCTTGTAGAAGGTATTGCACGCGGTGTGGATATGATGGATTGCGTTTTGCCGACGCGTATCGGTCGCCATGGCGAGGTGTTTACCAGTTATGGAAATCTCAAAATCGGAAATGAAAAATACAAATTTTCTACCGACAAAATCCCAATGGCAAGCGGTTATGAAACTTTGGTTTCGCTTCGATATTCGCTTGGATATTTGCGTCATCTGATCAATGTGGGCGAGGCGACGGGCGGACTGTTGCTTTCATTGCACAATATCGAATATTTGCTGATTCTTGCTCGCAAGGCTCGTGAGGCGATTCTTGCAGGCAAATTTGCTGATTTTTACAAAAATTTTTGGGAAAATTATCCAAAAAATGGAAAGATGAAATAATTTTTTAAAAATATGAATACTTTTTGATATATAGCTTATCCAGAGGATAATAGAAAAACAGACTGATTTTTGCAATGACATCAAGAAAAAGATATATGCAGTGAGAAATGAGATTATTCAATAGAAAAGATCTCGGAGTTTGCTTTACATAATCTGTATGTTATTCAAAAAGAATTTTCTCGATTATTGCAATCTGTGGAAGACAGAGAGATTAAAGATAGTATCAAAAGACAATGGAAACGTTCATTGGAACAAGAAATACAAAATTATTATCAATCTACAAAAGAATGTCAGATAAAGATTGATGAAAGGGTTGTAGAAATTTTTTCAAAATTTTTTCAAGAAGTTACAGAAATATCCTCCAGTGGCTAACTGAAGGATATTTTTATTTAAAAATCTTTTGATTATATAAATGGATTTTTAGTGGTAAAAAATTTTGACCTGAAATTATTATAAAAAAGATGAGAGTACAGGGAGAATAAAATTTTTTTAGGCTCTTTGTAAGAGGATTTAGGAGGAGGGATTTTTATAAAATTTTTAAAAAATATTTATTGTATATTTTGCTCCTAAAGATTTGTGGAGCAATAAAGATGGATATTTTAGCTAAAAGCAGATTTTTTAAATAAAACAAAGACCACCGAGAATATGTTGGTGGTTTTTTGGTGGTGAAGGTTTTTGTCTGAAGTTATTACTTTTTTATTTTTTTAAAAGTCTCATAAAATTGGGATTTATGGAGATTTTTATAATTTTTTAAAAAATTTTTCTAAAAATTTATATTCACTGTGTGTTTTCTGGTTCTCTTGTCTTAGATGAGGCTAAGCGAATATCAAGAGCGAGATATTAGTTTTTAAATATAATAAAATATTTCTCTTGTAATATAATAAGCGTTCTTATGTATATAAGTGTTATTTTTTAGTAAAAATGGACAATTATATATTGATAATTGTTCGAAAATGATTTTTTATAAAAAATGAGCAAATATTGAATATAAAAATTTGAAATGATTATATAAAAACGAGCAAATATCAAAGTATAAGAAAATTTTTAAAAATTAAAAATGTACAATTATCAATTGATATTTGTTCGTTTTTAAGAAAAAAGATTTATTTGCATTTCCTATTAAAATAATTATAATAATGAGAATTTATCTCATTACATTGCAAGTAATTATGACAAATCCGCTTACGGCTCGACACAAGCCAAAATATGAACTTTTAACTTTTTATAAATTTGTAGATATTCCTGAAGAGGAAGTATCAGAGATTGCGCAAGAACATCTTGATTTTTGTCGTGATATTGGCCTTAAAGGGCGTATTTATATAGGGACTGAAGGAATTTCTTCCACAGTAACGGGAAATCTTGGGCAAACTCGTGCATACAGAATGTTTTTGGAGAATTCAAAATATTTTCAAAATATTCCTGATATTGATACTAAAGCAACGCCAGTGAATGATCATAAATTTCCACGAATGAGTGTAAAAATCCGCCATGAAATTGTAACGCTTGGAACAAAAGTAACAGCTGAAGAAGTAAAAAAATATAAAAAGGAACTCACGCCAGATGAATTCAAGGCGATTCTTGATGGAGATAAGGCTGATGACTATCTGATTCTTGATATGAGAAATGATTATGAATATCGTCTTGGACATTTCAAGAACGCTATTCCTGCAGGGACCGTGAATTTTCGTGAGGTTCCACAATTGCTCGAAAAATATGGAGAACAAGCAAAAGGAAAGAAAATTATTTGGTATTGTACAGGTGGAATCCGTTGTGAAAAGGCAGCAGTATTGGCAAATCGTGATACTGATACGGAATTTTATTCTATTCAGGGTGGGGTAGTAAAATATGTAAATGAACATAACGATGGAAACTGGCTTGGGAATTTGTATACTTTTGATGATCGTGTTTCCACTTTTGTAGGTGATGAAAAAACGCATACAATTATTGGAGAATGTCAATATACGGGCGAAAAAACTGATAATTGTGAAAATTGTCGCTATGCGCCATGTAATGCACGACTAATTGCCACGCCTGATGCTTATCGCAAAAATTTTGGTTTTTGTAGTGAAGAGTGTTATCTTAAGGCTCGTCAGGATGGATTGGTTCGCTCGGTTTCTTGGGATAAAATGGATTATAAAAAATTGTGACGTGAATGGAGAAATAATCCTGCTCTCAAGGATGAGATTCTTGCTATGATGCAAAAACATATTGATAAAAATTGTGCAAATATTGAATGGAAACACAAGGAATCACAAAAAGAAGATATTATTTTTGCGGAATAAATGTAAAATAATTAAAAACAAAGTTCTGTATCTATTTTTAAAAATAGATACAGTGTTATTACAAATGACAAAAATCAAATGTCTATAGTAAAAATAGCGAAATATTTGAAAAAAAATGAAAATTTACTATAATGTAAGTGTTTAATACTAACCTTCATCTTATGCAATTTGATGTTCGTAAATTTCTTGCTGATATCCCAGAAGTTCAGCCTATGATTGAAACTCTTGAAGCTGAAAATGCTCATTTTGCAAAACTTCTTGCAAAATACTATGAAATGGCTCATGAGATTGGTCGTGCTGATTCTGATGATGTTCCAGGAGAAGCTATGGAAGATCTTACTCTTGATCAAAAGAAAAAAGAACGTTTGGAAGTAAAGGATGAACTTATCACTATGCTTCGTGATAGATTCAGAGATGAACTTCCAGCAGTACTTCGTTAAAAAACACTGACAATTTTGTCAGTGTTTTTTATTACTCAATATCTTCAGTGATTGACTTGCGGAAGTGTTTATTGTTGTTTTGCTTTCACTCAAGAGAGTATTAATGAATATGAATTTTTAGAAAAATTTTTAAAAATATAAAAATAAAAATTTTCTTTGATTCTTATTTGTGTGGGATTTGAAAACAATAATAATTTTAGATGAAAATCTTCGTCATTGAAAAATCATGAATAGTATTATTGATAATTTTTGCTGAAGAATTTTCTCAAAAAATATCAAAAAATTTTTATAAAAATAAGAATAAAGATCGGAAAATATTTGTTTGTAAAATTGCTATACAAGATAAAAATTAGAAATCCCTTTCTAGATTTTTTATTTTTACTCAAAAATTTTAGTGTCTAGTTCTCGATGCTTGCTCATGTTCCTGTGAATCCTGATGTGGGGACGCCGCCTGTGAATCCT
>JBHBSX010000099.1:0-4672 GCA_041779175.1 Candidatus Altimarinota bacterium
GAACTTCAAACTCAATGGGGAGAAATAGAAGATCGCCTTCAGGGAGCTCGTCGTGCCTACAATGCAAGCGTAAAAGAAATTCGCAATAAGCGCGAAATGTTTCCATCAAATATTGTCGCAAGCATGATGAGCATTAAAAACTATGAAATGTTTGAAGCAGACACTGCGGCTCGTACTGCACCGAACGCAAAAGATTTATTTGCATAAAAATAAAATATGCGCATTGATTTTTGAACTTTACCGAAAATTCATGAAAAACTCTCAGAACAAGAAATCTCATTACTCAATGGAGTTTTTAATGATTCTGAGGTAATTCTGACGCTAGAAGAAATTGAAAAACATCGAAAAATTCGAAAAAAATGGCAATTGTGAATTTGGATTTTAGGCATTATCGTGGGATTTTGTATGGTATATTTTTTGGAAACAAGCATTGAATTGCCTATTATTCTTACTGGGATTGCGTCCGCATTTCTTCATAAAAAATTTACAAATAAAATCGAAATTCCGCTCAAAGAAAAGGTTTTGAAGCGACTTTGCCCCGTTTTGTATTCCAAACTCGAATATAGCCACGATGGAAAATATTCTTTTAGTGAAATGCATGATTTGGTGGAAAAAAAATTTCTCAATTCCTATGATTCTATAAAAATTGTCGAAGATTCGATTTTCTTTCCGATGCAAAAAGATGGAAAAAATTTTTATGTGCATGGATTTGAACTTAAAACTACAGAGACTCGCGGAAGCGGGAAAAATCGCCGAACGGTAACGACGAATCATGATTATCTGATTAAGGCGGAATTCCCACAGGCGAGAATGCCGATGAATGCGGATTTATTTATAAAAACTGATGCTTTTGAAAATATAAAAAAACAAGGCTTGATAGGAATTATTTGATATATTCTTATTAGTATTATTTTTGTTGTTCAATTTTTTCTTATTTTCAAACTTTCAATAAGTACGGGAAGTTTTTTTATACCTTTGTTTGCGGTGGTTATTTTGGGTCTTATTGGGTATTTTGTTTTTAAAAATAAAAAAGAAAAACTCCGAGTAAAGTTGGAAAATATAGAATTTGAAAAATTTTTCGATGTGTATTGTGATGATCAGGTGACGAGTCGTATGATTATTACGCCTGCTTTTATGGATAGGCTCGTGCAATTTGCGCAAAAAACAGGCAATCAATATGAATTTCTTTTTCGCTCGAATATCATGTATGTGAAGCGAAAAATCAATGGTGCGTATCTGGAAGCGGGCACCAGCAAAGATATGACGAAAAATCTCGACGGTTATGTGAAATTTTACACGGATATGCGTGAAATTATGCAATTTGTGTATGATATGAATCTGATGTATCTTTCCAAAACTGATGTGAATTTTGTAAGTGAAAATTATGAGGTTCGACATTTGCCACTTATTGCTGGTAGTGCTGTAGGGAGTCAGTTTTTTGACCATGGAAAGGTTACAAAAACTATTGCTATTGGTACCGCTGGCTCACTATTTGGCGGAATTCTTGGAAAATATTTACAAAAATAAAATCCCATTTTGTATGGGATTTTATTATTTTGACAATTTTTGTGCCTTCTTTTGACGAACATAAAACTTGTCAATAGAAGATGTCTTCAAAAGAACTTTCTGACCAGCATAAAAGGGATGTGAAACTGAAGAGGTTTCAATATACATACAAGGATATATTACACCTTCATGCTCATACATTTCTTGAGTTTTAAGTGTAGAATTTACAATAACTACAAAATCGGCAGCACGATCTACAAATGCAACAAGACGTGATTCTGGATGAATATCTTTTTCATGCAAAAATAATAAATGGATAAAGAGTATACTACAAATCGCTCAAAATAGGTATGAAATGTCTCTTTTGTTTTTTTCGGCGAAACAGAAAACCAAAAAACAAAATTCAAGAATTCTAGATTTTTGAGATTTTTATAAAATTTTCTAAAAATTCATATTCACTACACGCCCCCCTACCTTCTCTCTTTTTATTTTAAAAAAACACCCTGGCTAGACGCTAGGAGTTTTATAAAGGAAATAAAAAACTTCACCCGAAAGTGAAGTTTGAATATTGAAGTGGCGGAGAGACAGGGATTCGAACCCTGGAGCCCTTGCGGACTGCCGGTTTTCAAGACCGGTGCATTCGACCACTCTGCCATCTCTCCAAGTGGACGAGAGAGAGTATATAAATTTTTTTTCAAAAGTCAAATATTTTTTTAAAAAAAGTAAAAAAATATTTTTCATAATGAATAAAAATCAAGAAAGACGATTAATAAGACAAAAAAGAGTTCCACTAAAAAGTAGAACCCTTATTTACTATCCCGCCATACGAGTATTATTACCGTATGGCGGGTTTTTTTCATTCAACTAAGTACACACGCACCCAACTGAATGAAAATCCTTCTGGAAGGGTGGTTGCACCCTCCGGAAGGCGACCGCCATTGAGCTGAGCCACAAAAAGCTCAACTCCAGGGTACAAGCGCACATTCATGCGATTGTACTCCACACCAAGCACACTCGCAGTGTCTTGGTGACCTACCGCGGAGGTTGCATTTTGTAGTTGGTCGGCGGTTGGCGCTTCGATGGATTCGAAGCGCACGCGAGGTAAGTCCTCTGGGCTTACCATCTGTAACGAAAATGCGTTACAGATAAATTTATTTGTGTTATTCATAATAAACCTCCTAGGTTTGTTGTTGATCAAAAAGAATAACAATAATATTATATACTAATTTTAAATTTTGTCAAATATTTTTTTAAAAAAATATTTTTCTAAAAATTTTTTACATACTTTTCTCGATTATTAACCACTTTTTTAATATATTCTCTCTGATCTTTATCATGAAATTTAAGTATATTATCAGATATAATCACTCAAAACGGACGATTCATTTTTTCGAAATTTTTTTCTGTTTTTCGCTTTAAGAAAAAACGAATACAATTATTGAAAAAATAAAAAATTTTGGAAATTTTTTTTGTTTTTCCTGATATAAAAATATATTTTCTATTTTCTTTTTGTTGTATATCATCAATTTCAACCCAAGAATTTTCTCACACAAAACGACTATATGTTTCATTATAATCCACAATTGGCTTCAAAAAATATACCCAAAAATACATATAATAATCATCTTGTATAGCAATTTTACTCATATCAAGAGCGTTTTCTGTAACAAAAAATGACAAACAAAAATTCCCTGCAATATCTTCTCATTTTCGCCAAACGCCATTTTTCCAAAAAATAAGTGTCACAAAAAATCGAACAAACCAAATCATTTTGGCTTCAGAAACAATAAAAAGATCAATATCAGAATCTTTTTTAGTGGCGAACATCGACAAAGAATTGCAAATTGCTATCATCTGTATTCATGGGATTTTTGCGATTTTTTGAATATATTTTTCCGCCCGAGCAAATAATTGTTTTTCATGATTATTTGGCGAATTTTTTATATGAAGTGAATAGATAAAATCTTCTTTTTTTTCTTTTATTTTTTCTTTCATTATGACAAATTTTTAATAGCAATTTTAACTTTTTCAGATAAAGAAAGTGAATTGTCAAGTTCAGAAACTACCGCTTCTACACGAGACTTATCATATCACATTCCAACAAGCGAAGTGACAAGTGGTGTATCTATAGATGGTGTCACTATTTTTCTTCATTCTTCTTTTGAAATTTTTTCAAAATTGATAGAACCCTTGAGATCGACAATAATTTTTTGAGCTGTTTTTTTACCAATTCACGGCACCGATGAAAGCAGTTTATCATCTTCCGTTTGAATCGCCATTAAAAGCGATTCTTCGCCAAGACCCAGCATATTGAGAGCAGTTTTTCCGCCAATTCCACTCACTTTAATAAGATTTTTAAAAAGATTTTTTTCATCAATAGTTACAAACCCAAACAAAACCTGACTCACTTCCGTAATATGATGATGAATATATAGTGCGATATTTTCGCCAATTCTCGACATAGCAAGAGCATTTGGCGATACAAGCACTTCAAGTCACAAACCCGTATTGTCAACCAAAATCGTCATACTCGCTCCATCTATATGGAGGATTTTTCCTGAAATATAACCAAACATAAATATTTTTAAAAAAATTTTTTGCATTATATGTTTTTTTATTAAAATAGCAAAATGCAAACACAAAAAAATATTGACATTTTCGTAGAAATTATTGATAACTTTGGTGATATGGGATTTGTCGGAGAATTTTTGTATTATTTTGATAAAAATTTTGACAAAAATTTTTCTTTTTCTATTTACACCAATCAAAAAGAAATTTTAAAAAATTTTTTGAATTTACAAAATATTGCAAATATTCCAAAAATACATTCTGTCGAACAATGGCAAAAAGCTGGCGATATCGCCATATCTTTTTTTCATTCTCCTGTTAAAAAAGGTATTTATTCACTTACCTTGCGTGTCGATTATTTGTCGATGAATGACACTTGGCTCGACAATAATTTTGGCGAACATATTTTTTCACAAAAAAATTTTCCGATTATTGAGCTTATTCCCTCACCAAAAAATACTGGCTCTGGTCTCCTTCCAGCAATTCCACAAAAATTTTCAAAAAATTTTTTTTTGATTGGTGTAAATAGAAAAAGAAAAATTTTTGTCAAAATTTTTATCAAAATAATACAAAAATTCTCCGACAAATCCCATATCAC
>JBHBSX010000100.1:0-9742 GCA_041779175.1 Candidatus Altimarinota bacterium
ATAATAGGGGTGTAGTAAGGTTTTAATTTGCACATAGGTATCGTTTCATTATAATTATTACCTGTAATGATTCAGAACATCCAACGTTTTAATTTGCACATAGGTATCGTTTCATTATAATCAGCATTAAATTTTCCTTCTAAAAAAAGTGGTTTTAATTTGCACATAGGTATCGTTTCATTATAATTATCTCTTATTTTTTTAATTCTTAGTATTCGTTTTAATTTGCACATAGGTATCGTTTCATTATAATATAGCCACTTAACGGGCTGAATTCTATGAGTAAATTTCGTATTCATTTTTTTAAAAAATTCCCAAAAATCATTGGGAATTTTTTAAATTTCAGATATTTTTTACAAAAAGTCAATATATTTTTATTTGACGATTTTTAAAAATATTTTAAAACATAGAAACTTGCAATGGAACAGGTTCTGTTGGTATCAGACTTTTTCCATAGAATACCTGCATTCTTTCATATTGTTTGTCTGTAAAAGCCAAAACACGAACTTCTCACTCCGAAGGAACCGCATGAGCAATTCGCTTTTTGTGAATTTCAAGAATTTCATCAGTCGCACAATAACGAACATAAATAGAATATTGTATTTGCATAAAACCATCATCCAGTAATCATTCTCTGAAATGATGATAAGCATCCCGCTGTTTCTTGGTTTCAGTCGGAAGATCAAACATTACCATAAGCCACATAGATCTATATCAACTAAAAGTACGATTATTATTCATACCATAAAATAAAGATATGTCTATGTTAGCATATTCTTAATTTTTTGCAAATATTTTACAATTGACGGAATAATAAATTTTTTACTTTCTAATAATCATTCACGAAAAGTTGCCACATATCATTCTAATAGGCTTGTCATATTCTCAATTCGTCCGCGATATTCAAGATCAATACTCAGAACTGACAATAATTCCCTTTTTATTTCTGGCGTGAGTTCAAAATCTATATTTTGGGAAAAATTTTTTAAAAAAATTTTTATAACAATATTATCTACCAAAGGACGAAATGGTTCAATAATATCATCTACCAAATTAAAATAATTATACTGATTAGAGTGCCAAATTCACAAACTCGGATGAAGACCACCAGCAATCACAGCACGAGATAATGCCGCGCGCAAAACACCATAACCATAATTGAGACAAGCATTGACTCAATCTGCATTTCTTTCACGAACAAAATTTTCTCAAAATAATATTTTCCAATATTTATTCGCTATTTGTGCCTCAATATTATCAGGATCACCGCTTTTGATAGTATTTGCAAGATTTTCAAGTGCTTGCGTTTCTTTGTTTTGATTTTTTAAAATTTGAATTTGTCATTGAATTTTGACAGAAATAATCATTGTCCAAAGTTGCTTTTTGACAGGCAAAGTTGCCTCTAATTGACGATAGAGGTAATTATTTGCAAAAGTATGGCCAAAAATCGGAACCGACAAAGTTGCGGGCATATGCGAAGTATTAGTGTGCAAAATAGCAATTCCAAATTCTTCACAAGCATCAAAAATACTCGAACGAATAATAATTTCACGATGATCAAGAACTACCACCCCAATATCTTCCAATGGGATAGTATTTTTATTTTCTCATTGAGTAATAATCAATTGTTTGTCTTTAACTGACAAACTCGCAGGATTATGAATAGAAATAATTCTCTTAATCATAAAAATTTTTTAAAAAATTTAATCATTAGAAGGAAAAATATTTCAGAGTGCATCAATTTGGATTTTTTGTATTTTTCACAATCATCACACCCCTACCTCAAAAAATTTATCAGACATCGCTTCAATATGAGATGTTAAAAAAATAATTGTGCGTGTTGCTAGCATTTTCTGCACCCTACAAATCTCAAATTCTTCCTTATTTTCTGGATTTGGAAAATATTTTACCATATCATTATTACAAAGCGAACACACAAAATTCCATTCAGAATTATCAAAAAATTTTTCTTTAATTTCATTTTTCCATGGACCAATACGATTTACAATACTTTCCTTATTTTTGGCACGACGATTAGCTTCCCACATAGTTACAAAAATTCCTTCTCGTTTCGGTGTTCCATCTTTATTTTTAAGAGTTTTATGTTCAATGATTTCTACATGATGATTATTTCCAAAGACAAAGAATTTATTTCATTCCCCACGAAAATCATACATATTTGACTTATTTTCCTTCATGCGAACCGACTTAATTGGTGTTTTACCATCCTTATGTAATGGCGGTTTCTCAGCTAAATATTTTCCATTTTCTGTAAAATATTTTTGCAAAATTGCACGAACCTCTACATCTACGACATCTTTCAATTTTTTTAAATCAAGAGAACTTACATCTTTTCGTACTACAAACATTTCCTTCTTGGTTTCTCTGTCAAAAATTTTTCCAAAAGCCGTCTCTTCATGCAAAGATTCACGAATCTTATGTACTGGTGTATGTGAAATAATCATGGATTCTATTTTATCCTTTGCATCACTGCGAAACTTTTCACCTGGACAGAATTCATTATATACATGAGAAAGTTTCTTCATAGAATCATCCCCATCCCAAAAACGAATTTCATTATTTGCCGACTGATGAGAAGCTTTTTGTAAAAGATTTCTTCCTGTTAAAGCCACTACAATAGCATCAACCGCATGATGCCTATGATCACTTCTACCCTTTTTGGCACCCTCACCATCTTGTCATGGAATATCATCTTTTTGAACAAAATCTTCAAGATTAAAATTCCAAAATTTTCGAAGCATTGCCGTAAGTGTTCCCTTAGTAATTTCCACATTATTTCGACCAATAAGAGCCTCACAGAATTGTTTTACTTCTCGACAAATATAGCGAGTATCATTGAGTTGACGAGAAATAAAATCATCAGTATTAATTTCTTGTAATTCAAATTTTCATATTTTTCCAGGAATATGCTTTTTAACACGAGCAATTATATCAGCATATTGTTCAGGATTTTCTTGACCAATTTCATAAGGTGTTTTATTTCGCTTTATATTACGATTATAATCCGCATCACATAGTGTTTTATTCTTGAAACTATCATCAAGACAACGAGAATACGGAATAATATGTTCCACATCAAACCCACTATCTCACATAATGAGTCGTGGCAAATCAATAGTTTTTCCGGTATAAGGACAGATTCCACCACATTCCTTATGTAATCTATACAAAAGAATTTTGTTATAAGTTACACTTTGATTCATTTCTGTAATCACTCTAATAGCCTCATTATTCAATTTTTCCAATTCTTTTTGGTTTTTTAAAATTTTTTCCTTTTGCTTTTTGGTATTTTTCAAATCACTTGCCATTTCAATTCTTACAAGTGTTGGAATTCCATATACATGAGATATAGCTTTTATTACCTTTCTTGCTTCTACAATTGTTTTGGTAACACTTGGATTTCGCAAAACTGGTAATTCTTGCCATGGATTTTTCATGTTTGCATAAACATTTTTCTCATTTGGAAATTTTCCATTTTTTCGCAAATCTTCAATAATTTTTCTATCATTTTCACCCGTTTGTCGCATTACTTCCATAATTTTTTTAATTGCTTTTTCACTATAATTCACATATCCTGCTGGCAATTTCATCTTTATAGACAACAATTCTGCTATTCATTTTTCAGAAATTTTCCAAAATTCCCCAAGTCGCTTCGCCAAATACTCATCCACATGAATAGTGAGAATATCTTGCAAAAGCATTCTTTTTACATCCTCATAACTTGCATCCTTTGGCACAAAAATATTTTCAGAAACAAAATTTTCAGAATTTTTTAAAAATTTTTCAAGCGCTGAATTGGTTTTATTTCCTTCCAATTGTTTTTTGCTTTTTTCAAGATTAAAAATTACTTCTTCAGGAAGTCCGAGTAATTTTTTGGCTTTTGCAAAACTATAACTTCCCTGTTCCATCAATACTTCTACAAGCTTTTGTTTATCTGCAAAAGAAATTTCTTCAAAATTCCAACTTCATTTTGTTTTATATTTCAAATCACTTACCTGTTTCCAAACAAGGAATTCCTGTGCCACAAAACCCGCTTTTTCGGCTCGTTTTCTAGATGGAAAATAACTACAACTTCCTACCAAATTTTTTTGTAATTTGAGCGGTCGTTGATAAAAAATAAAATAAAAAATTTCATTTTTCAATTCTTTACTGAGAATTTCTGGATAAAAACTCGCCTGTTTTTCCCAAATTTTTTCTAATTCTTCTTTATACATCGCACGAGAAGTGTATTTTTCTTCAAATTTTTGTGGTGGCAAATTATTTTCTTTTCTGTGTTTCATAAGAAAATATCTATATTCACCGAGTGTTCTCGCACCAAGTAATTTCATATTTTCTGTAATTGATGAGATACTACTTTTTACTGCACCATCTTCACTCGAACGACCCTTTGCATTCGAAAGAAATCATCTCTTCTGCCCAAAATGATACAATACAGCCGCAAGTTCATCTTTTTCTAATTTTTTGTCCAATGCCCGAGATCGAAGTTCATAAATATTTTTACAAAAATTCTCACTCAAAAGTAAACCAGAGCGATGCAAAGTATTTTTGAGAGCAATTTTTCTCTCTACTTTTCTCTTGAGGTTGCGACGAGCACCACGAGCCTCGCGACGAGCTTGATTTTTTGGTGCACGACTTTTAGCTTCTACAGGCTCTTGAAAAATTTTTACTCAAGCATCAAGAAAAACTTTTTCATCTCATTGTTCTGAGATTAATGCCCAACCAACAGATGCTACCCCAAGGTCAAGTCCAAGTATCAATTGTTTGTTATTTTCCATAGAAAATTTTTTAAAAAATAAAAACATTTGCCCAATAATTATAAAAATTTTAAAGGAAAAGTAAAAATTTTTTAAAAAAATTTGCATTTTACAAAAAATATTATACAATACCATTGTATTATGATGAAACGATGCCTGTGTTACTTGTTAAAATAAGAAGTTTTAACTTCGCAGGATACCCTCTTACAGAGGTAAACCAGTGTCGTCCCGAAAGGGGCGGCGTTTTTTATTTTTAAAATATTTTTTAGAAAATTCTTTACAATTATTGAATAGCAAAAATCTTGAAATATCATAAAAATCTCATAAACTATCAAAAATATAAAATTTCAAAAATATGTACCAAAATTTCTGAACCCCCATAAAAGAAATCAAAAACTACACCGATTTTGCACAAAATATTTCCGACGGAAATCAAGAAATTATTCTCACAAATATTTTTTCGGGCAATTTTCGCATTATGATGAAATTCAAAATCTTGTCATTATCGACTATATTCACGCAAATACCAATGAAAATCTCAACAATCCGCGATACGAAATTTCCGCTTTTATGAATGATTTCAAACTCAAAATGCACACTATCTGCGACTTTTATCTCGAAGATCTTCCACCAAAAAAGAAAGTCAAAAATCAAATTTCCTTCATACTTGAAGAATTTGGAACTTTTGAATTGTATATAAAACTTATAAATTTTGACACTTTTTCTGACGATCTTCTCGGAAAGATTTCACTTACAATTGATCCAAAATAAGGCAAAACTTGCATTTTCTCGTTTTTTCTATATAATTCGCCACGATTTGAGAAAATTTTTAATTTTTGTAAAATGAAAAATACCGAACGTTATTGTAAAAATAACACAAAATATCAATGTCCCTGTTGTGAATTTTATACCCTCTCTGAAAAAGATCGATGATCATATGAAATATGCCCCGTTTGTTGATGGGAAGATGATGATCTGCAACTAGCAGATATAGATCTTGAGGGATGAGCCAATACTCCATCTTTACGTCAAGCACGAATTAATTATGCAACATTCTGAGCGGTAGACAAACACTCCTTATCGGATGTAAGACCTCCTTATGAAGATGAAAAACTTTTTTAAAAATTCTCAAAAAAATATATAAACTTATACTTTCTTTTTTGTGTTTTTAATCCATTGAAAAAATTTTAAAAAAATTATGGAGAATCCCGATTTACAATCTTCCATTTTATTTTTTAAAAAAATCTTTCAAGTTTAAAAAAACTAAAAAAGAAATAACAAAATTTCTTATTTATTTTTATAATCCACTACTTATGGCAGGTGAAGTTATTATACGATTTGACGAAGTTACTTTTGGATATCAAAAGCCAAAATGGCTTCTTGACGAAGCGAGTTTTTCTGTTCGTGAAGGCAACAAAATTACACTTATGGGGCAAAATGGTGCTGGAAAATCAACAATTTTTAAAATGATTACCGGAGAACTCAAACCCGTTGATGGCCGCGTTCTTATCACCGCTGGAAAGCATATTGCTATTGCTCGTCAGGTGATGACAAGCGAAGATAAAGCCAAGACAGTTGCTGATTATTTTCGTTCATATTCTCGCAGTGATGCGCACAATATTGACCGCGATATTCAAGAAGTGCTTGATGCAGTGAATTTTATGCCACCAAAAAATATAAATTTTGCAGATTTTCTCAAAAGAATTATCGGAAGTTTTTCTGGTGGACAACAAGCTCGCCTTCTTCTTGCAGCAGCACTGATTCAAAAACCTGATATTCTTCTTCTCGACGAACCAACAAATAATCTCGACAGTGAAGGAATCTGGCATATGACGGATTTTTTGCAGAATTATGAAGGAACAGTTCTTGTAATTTCGCATGATGCTGAATTCTTGAATTCTTTTACTGATGGAATTCTCTATCTTGATATTTATACCAAAAAAGTTGATCAATTCGTTGGAAATTATCATGATGCGGTAGAACAAGTAGAAAGAAAAATCGAAGCGCAAAATCGCGAAAATGCTCGTCTTGCCAAAGAAATTCAAGATGCCAAAGATCAAGCCAATCAATTTGCGCATAAAGGTGGAAAACTTCGTGCCGTTGCCAAAAAACTTTCAGACAAAGCCGAAGAACTCGCTGAACAAATGACCGACACTCGCAAAGAAGACAAGACAATTCGTGAATTCAAAATCCCAAATCAAGAAGGAATTGGTGGGCAAATTATCACAATTACAAGTGTTAATGTTATTCGCGATCATGAACCTGTGGAAATTCCTGTAAATGATATTTCTCTCACCAAAAATCGTCATCTCTTGCTTTCTGGACCAAATGGAATTGGAAAATCTACTCTTCTTGAGTCCATTGCCAATGGTACTGCCAAGGGTGTCAAAGTTGCTGAAGGTGTAAAAATCGGATACTATCGACAGGATTTCTCTACGCTTGATTTTAATCAAAAAGTATATGATTGTCTTTTTGAAGCAACAGGCCGACAAATGCTTGAAAAAGATTTGCGATCATTTGCTGCTGGTTTTCTTATTACTGGTGAAATTATGAACACGCAAATCGGTGCACTTTCCGAAGGTCAAAAAGGGCTTGTAATGTTCTGCAAACTCGCTCTCGAAAAACCAGGACTGCTTATCCTCGACGAACCAACGAATCATATCAACTTCCGCCATTTGCCAGTTATTGCCAAAGCTCTCGACGAATATGAAGGAACAATGATTCTCGTGTCACATGTGGACGAATTTGTATGGCAAGTGAGAATTGATGAATATCTTGAACTTGAGTAAACCTCATCCCTGATGTGTTTCAGTCTTCGCTTTGGCTTCGACTTACACACATCTTCCCTTCTCCTACAAGGAGAAGGGATTTTTTGAAAAAATTTTTGGAAAAAGTTTTTAATTTTTTCTATTGCTACTAATTTTTTAAAAAAATTTTTCTTATTTTTCTACACCAAAACTCAATTTTTCAAAAAAGTCAATTCAAAAAATAATCCTCTTTGTTTTCTTACTTATAATTATTATAATAGAAGCGTTTTTTATTTTTTTAAAATTTTTTATGAAAAAAACAAAAATTATTTCGAGTGTAATGATTTCATCAGTACTACTCGCAAGTTGTGGACAAGCCACAAATACTACTACCACTACCGCAACAGGAACAGAAGTGGCGACTGGTACAACAACTACCACCACCACAGCAAGCCAAAATAATCTTGAATTTGATATGAATTCTGGTGTTTTGCAAACGGCGGAAGTTAATGGAAAAACTATTGAATTTTATGCTTTTGAAAAAATTTCTTATGTAAAAAATCCAGTTGATACCAAATATCAAGTGATGAATGTATACATTCCAAAGGAATATTTTGAAAATAAAACTATCAATGGTTACACCAAGGACACAGCACCTATTTTCTTTCCAAATGGCGTTGGCGGATATATGCCAGCAGAACCAAAATCTGCAACAGCAACATCAAGCAGAGCAATGAGACCAGCTTCTACTTCTACAGGAACTACTTCAACTGGCACAACAGCAACAGGAAGTACTACTGGCACAGGAACTACTGCCCCTACCACTACTCGCCAATCTGTGAACTCGGTTACAGCCGCATTGGCACAAGGTTATATAGTGGCTTCAGCGGGTGCTCGTGGTCGCTCAACAACAGGAGAAAATGGAGAATTCACTGGTAAAGCACCAGCAGGAATCGTTGATCTCAAAGCCGCAATTCGTTATCTCAAATACAATGATGGTCGTATGGCTGGAGATGCAAACAAGATTATTTCAAACGGAACTTCTGCAGGTGGTGCCATGTCTTCACTTATTGGTGCTACTGGAAACAGCAAAGATTATGAAAAATATTTACAAGAAATTGGAGCTGCCGATGCCACTGATGATGTTTTTGCAGCATCCGTATATTGTGCTATTACTGATCTTAATCATGCAGATATGGCATATGAATGGCAATTTAATGGAGTAACTACATATTCCAAAATGTCAACTACTATGCTTGACTATAATGTCCAGAGAACAACCACTCAAGAAACCTTTACTGATGCACAAATGGCGATTTCTGCAGAACTCAAAAAATCCTTTCCTGCATATGTAAACTCTCTTAATCTTGTCTCACCAACAGGAGAAAAACTCACACTTGATGCTGATGGAAACGGAAGTTTCAAAAATTATATCAAATCAAAAGTAGTAGAATCTTTTAACAAGGCTATCAAAGAAGGAAATGATGTAAGTTCATACACTTGGCTCAAAATCGAAAACAATGTTGTTGTTGATATTGATTTTGATGAATATGTAAAAAATTATTTTAGTCGTAATAAAGGAATTCCAGCATTTGATGCATTTGATTTATCTGCTGGTGAAAATAATCTTTTTGGAAATACAAACACAGACAATCAACACTTCACAGATTATAGTGTTGCCAACAATACTGCAACAGGTGCCACTCGTGTAGAATCTGAAATTGTAAAAATGATGAATCCACTTAAATACATTGACAAACCTGATGTTCAAACCGCAAAATATTGGAGAATTCGCCACGGAGCAAAAGATGCAGACACCAGTCTTGCTATTCCAACAATTCTTGCAACCACTCTTGCTAATAATGGTGCACAAGTAGATTTTGCACTTCCTTGGAATCAAGGTCATGGCGGAGATTATGACTTGACAGAAACTTTTGCTTGGATTGATTCTATTGCAAAATAATTTTAAAAAATCCCTACTTAGGTAGGGATTTTTTATTTAAAGTCTAGAATAAGGTATTGAATATATATTTTTATTCTCATACACTCTCGGAACTAAAAAATACAGCAAATATGATTTTTTAGAAAATTTTTTAAAATATAATTATAAAAATCCTCACCAAATCTCCTACTCTCAAGGAAAAACAAATAATAGCAATAGCTTCAGATAAAAATCTTTACTAATAAAAAAACCACCAATAATTTTGATGATTTTTATTG
>JBHBSX010000101.1:0-3548 GCA_041779175.1 Candidatus Altimarinota bacterium
AATGTATATATTTTTTTAATGAATGCAGAAGTAAATTTCTATTCTTAATAAAAAAATAAAGTTTAGATAACAATTTGTTAATGTAAGTCTGATACTTCTGAAAAGCTAAACTAATTTTTCTCATCAAGGAAAAACAGAAAACAATGCTATTTTTAAATTTATAAACAAAATTACATTTGTCAGCTGAATGTATTTTTCATTTATCAAATCATAAAAATACTTTGGTATTTATCCAAAATTCGTATTTTTGGCAAAAAATACGGACAAAAATTTGAGAAAATGATAAAAAAGTAATTTTCATTTTTTTATTTTTAGGTTCGGAGAGTGTAAAAGACAATTTTTTATTTATTAGAGATAGAATTATAAAATTTTCATCATTAAAAAAAATGAAAATCAATATAAATAAAAATATTCAATACGCATTTTTTTACCTCTTTATAGTAACTTGCTTGGGTATTTTTTTGCGTCTTACATACGTGCTGCCAATTCCTTTTTCATACGATTATCGAAATTTATTACACGCTCATTCACATACAGCATTTTTGGGTTGGATATATGTTTTATTAACAGGATATGTTAGCAGGGAATTTATTTCACCAAAAAATGAAAAAACATATCAAATTTTATTTTATTTGACGCAAATTTCTATTTTAGGAATGCTTTTTAGCTTTTCTATGCAAGGATATGGATTTTTTTCGATTTTATTTTCTACTTTTTTCGTGTTTTTATCTTACTATTTTTCATATTTCTTCTTTAAAAAATCAAAAAATACATTTCTTACATCCGAATCAGAGAATAATATCGCTAAAATTTCATATCAATTTGTAAAAATGGGAATTTTTTATCTCATTATTTCAAGTTTAGGAATATGGATGATACCTATTTCAATAGTTCAATTTGGAAAAAATTCTGATTTTTATAAGTCTTCCATTGCTTTTTTTCTACATTTTCAATATAATGGTTGGATACTTTCTACTTTAATGGGATTGTTTTTACAGCAATTTAATTGGAATTTAAACAATAAACAATGGTTAAATCGTTTTTTTTACGGATTTCAAATTGCTATCATCGGTACGTTGCCTGTATCGTGGATAGGAATTTTTAATTTACCTATTTTACACTTTATTGGTGGATTTTTTTCAATATTATGGCTTGTTACCATTTTGATTATAATCGGATTGTACTTTTACAAAAATGCTAAAAAATATTTATCATCAACTTTTTTCTTATTATTTTTTCTTTTGAAAATTTTAGCAATGATTATTGGAATTATTTTTGAAAAAAAGGGACTTATTTTCAACAATCCTGATTTAATAATAAGTTATTTGCATCTTAATTTTTTAGGAATTATTAATTTCGGTTTAATTTTTTTGTTGCAATCATTTGGTTTCTTCAAACCGAATAAATGGTTGATAATTATCTACTTGATTGCATTTTTCAGTACAGAATTTTTGGTTGCTTACAAAGGTTTTTCACTTTGGTTTGGATTACCTTTTTTTGAGCATTACTTTTGGTATTTAGCTTTTGCAAGCGCTTTGTTTTTGATTCCCGTTGGGATATGGTGGTTAAAAGCGATTAAATTAAAAAAAAGACAATTTTAGGCTTGTTTTTTTTGGAAATCTTCAATATTTTTGTCGGATAAAAAATAATTCTATGAAAAGGAATATTCTACTGCTCTTATGTAGCTTGTTTTCAGGGGGTTTTTATGCCCAGTTGTTGCGCTATAATTTTGATGAACAAGGAGATACTTACATTCAAGGTTCAGTTCGAGGTCAGTTTTGGGCACGATATGCAGAGGTTAATCCTGGAACAACTGTTAACGGGGAGGCTGTAAATCGGACGTTTGATTTTTCAATACGCCGTTATCGGGTTGGTTTTCAGGCGCAGATAAATCGAAAATTATTTCTGTTTATGCTTTTCGGAAATAATAATATCAACCAAAGAACCCTTCGAACAACTGACTTTCGGATGCTTGATTTGCTCGCTGAATATACTTTTAATGAAAAGATTTCATTGGGTGTCGGAAAAACTATTTTTGCAGGTGCGGGACGTTTTGTAGCGTTTTCAAACGGCTCGATGATGAATTTAGATCCAGCAATTCATCAATTATTTACGTTAAATCATTATGATGACATTGGGCGAAATCTGGGCGTATATGTCAAAGGACAACTTGGAAAAATTGATTACAATGTTTCTTTGCAAAGTGCTGCCACGCCAACTGAAAGTCAAATAACGGAATTTAATTATGCGCGCAACTATTCTCGTTTCTATAGTTCTTCCTACATAAAATATGAGTTTTGGGATAATGAAAGCAATAAAAATCCGTATAGTGGCGGCGCAGGGACATATATCGGGGCAAAAAAGGTGTTAAATTTTGGTCTGGGATATGCTTATCAACCAAAAATGTTGCAAAAAACAGTGAATAGTGAAGTTATCTATGATAATTATTTGAATTTAGGGGCTGATTTCTTTTTAGATATGCCAATTTCCGAAAGAAACGAAGCAATTACAGCTTATTTGGGATACAATAGCATTGATTTAGGAGAGAATTATGTACGAAATATTGGAGTGAATAGTATTTTCGATACGGCAGGAACATCTTTCAATGGTGGCGGAACAGCTTTCCCTGTGGTGGGAACAGGAAATATGCTCCTTTTTCAATTTGGATATCTGCTTCCAAAATCAGAAAAAAATAAGATACGTTATCAACCCAATATTGGTTGGAAATATGCTAACTTTGAAGGGTTAAACCAGAGTGTGAATTCGTATGCGTTGGGGCTTAATGTCTTTTTCAACGGACATAAAAGCAAACTGACATTTAGTTATCATAATCGCCCTATTTTTGACCTAACAAGCAAAGAAGTAACCTCACGAAAAGGAACTTATGTAGTTCAATATCAAATTGAATTATAAAATGAAAGGTATTTAAACAATCATCATACAGTACAAATCCTGTCAAAACTAAAGTCTTGACAGGGTTTGTTTTTTAATAGAAACCAAACGTTTTATTTTTAAGTATATCATTTTTTATTCCTTGAAAAGTTTCGATAAAAGAAATTTTCTACCGTTCAAGAAGCTACAACGGAATTTTATTTACTGTTTAATATTTCCAAAATTTGGTCAGTGTGTTTTTTAGTTTTTACTTTATCGATGATGTGTGTAATGATGTGATTTTCATTTAGAATGAATGTTTTTCTATGTATACCATCAAAAGTTTTTCCCATAAATTTCTTTTCCCCCCACACACCAAATTGCTGAATAATTTTTTTCTTTTCATCAGAAATCAGTGAAAAAGATAAATTATTTTTTGAGGCAAAATTTGCTTGTTTACTGACAGAATCGGCACTAATTCCCAGCAGTTCATAACCTTTTTCTTTTAATAACGTGTACCCATCTCGCAAATTGCACGCCTCAGCGGTACAGCCAGGCGTATTTGCCTTCGGATAAAAAAAGATGATTAACTTTTTTCTGTTATAATCGGAAAGTTGTATTTCTTTTTGATTTTGATCTATGCCTACGAAGTTTGCTACTTTATCACCTATTTTTAA
>JBHBSX010000102.1:0-4629 GCA_041779175.1 Candidatus Altimarinota bacterium
GTTCTAATACGAATAATTCCGAAAATATAGAAACCACTTCTACCGAAGAAATTTCTCAAAAAATATATCTGGATGTACGAACCACGGAAGAATGGAATGCTGGGCATGTAGAAGATGCTATTCATATTCCGCTTTCTGATATTCAAAATGGGCAAAATCTTGATAAAATCCCCAAAGATACACCCGTTTATGTCTATTGCCGAAGCGGAAATCGATCTGGTCAGGCTGTTAAAATTCTTGAAGAAAAATGATTTACTCATCTGATTAATGCCTGATGAATGACGGGTTTACAAAATGTCAATATTGTGAAATAATCTCATAAAAATGGGATTATTTTTTGACAAATTTTAAAAAATAATTATATTCTTTTTTTCAAAAAATTTTTTATGAATAAAACTTTTCAAACACTTTTGCAAATTGCAAAAAATAATTCCAAAAAATTGATGTTAACTTTTTCTCTTGTTGGTGCGGAAAACTTGCTTTTTCTTTTATATCCTTTGGTGGGAAGTTTTGCGGTTAATGCGGTATTGAATGGGCAGGTTCAGAATGCACTGATTTATGCGGCAATGGTTTTTGTGATTTGGCTGGTTGGTTCGCTTCGTCGTGCGGTTGATACTCGCGTTTTTGTGCAGATGTATACAGAACTTGCTGTTCCTGTGATTCTCAATGAAAAGGCAAAATGAAGCACTTCTTCGGCAACCGCGCATGCTAATCTTTCTCGTAAATTTATTGATTTTTTTGAAGAACATTTACCAATTCTGATAACTTCGATTTTTTCAGTTATTGGTGCGGTTTTTATGCTGATTATGATAGAATTCTGGTCTGGAATTATTGCTTTGTGAATTTTGACAATTTTTATAATTATTTTGCCAAAATATACCAAAGCCAATGATAAACTCTATTTAGAGCTCAATAATCGTCTCGAAAACGAAGTTCATGCTATTGAGAGTGCGAATTCTTCCAAACTCAAAGAACACTATAATATTCTTGCAAAGCTCAGAATTGCTATTTCTAATCGCGAGGCTATGAGTTATTTTGTGATTGGAATTGCTATGGCGGTGCTTTTTGGTGCGACTTTGACAATTCTTTCTACAACAGAAAATGTCACTGCTGGGCATATTTATGCGGTTATTACCTATCTTTGGATTTTTGCTATGAGCATTGACGATATTCCTCGTTTGGTGGAAAAATTTTCTGAACTCAAAGATATTGGCGAGAGAGTAGATATTGAGGAAAGATAAAATCCCTTATATAAGGGATTTTTTTAATGATTCATATGATGAGAAGAATTCATATTCATATTCATGGAATTCATATCATGAGAAGCTGTATTCATATTTGGCTCAATCATGCCAAAAATCATAGCAATATGTGCTACTACAAGAAATACACCAATCCAAATTGCATGCCATTTTTGACGATTTTTTTCATCACCTTTTGGAAAACCAAAATGTGTAAGCATAATACCAACGAGAGGAATAACACCAAGAAGATAAAATCCAACAGCAATAATATCAACCATTCCACGCCAAGTTCCTGAAGTGGTAATAGGAATAACTGCTGAAAAAAGCAAATATACAAACACACCAATAAAATATACACCACCCATTATTCCTGCAATTTTACTGAGAGTTTTTACTTTTCAGGAATTTTTTCCAGTGAATAATAAATAAATCTCACTAATAGCCACCGTTTCTGCGAGAATCACGGGAATTGCCATAAATAAAATCAAATTCCATGGTTGATTCACAGCGAGTAATTCCATATAATGTGTCATTTGCATAAGAAAAAAATATAAAAAAATAAAAAACAAAAAGAGTATACTCTCTTTAAAAGAGTATACTCTTTTAAAGAAAGAAACTAGTAAGAATATAAAATAATTGCATGGATTTCATAAAAAAGTCAAGACAAAAATATTTCTATTTTTGCAATTTTTTCAAAATTCTGTTAAAATAGCAAAAAACTTTTATGTCAGACGAAAACACACAAAACACATCGCACGCACTTCCGCAGGCTTCTGATCTTGAAATCAAGAATCTTTCACAGATTCGCAATGATGAGGATTTGCAAGAAAAAATCTCGGAAGTTCAAAATGAGAAAAAAAGCTCTTGACAAAAACAAGAGCGTTTTGCGGAACTTGAAAAAACAATTCATGATTTTTTAGCAAAACAAGACTCAGACAATGCTTTGAGAATTATTACCAAAGGTGCGCTCGCGCTCGGATCATCGGATATTCACTATGATCAGGGAGAAACCGAAACCTATATTCGCCTTCGAATCGACGGATCACTAGAAAAAGTTTGTACGCTTTCTCGCGGAGAATACAAGCTTGTTTTGGAGCGTGTCAAATACAAATCTGATCTCAAGCTCAACATCACGACAGTTCCACAAGATGGAAAGTATCGTCTGGTTACCGAAAATGACAAAATCGACGTCCGCGTATCAACACTTCCTGTTTCTTATGGGGAAAATATGGTTTGTCGTATTCTTGATTCTGGTCGCAAAATTCCTTCAGTTGATGATCTTGGTTTTATGTGGACAGCAAAACGACAGGTAGAAAAATCTCTCAAAAAGAAAAACGGAACCATTCTTGTAACGGGTCCAACGGGGTCTGGTAAGACAACAACGCTGTATTCTATGCTTACAGAACTCAATACAGAAGATAAAAAAATTATTACACTCGAAGATCCTGTGGAATATGAACTTCCTTGAGTAGTACAAAGCGAAGTAAATGAAAAGTCTGGTTATACGTATGGAAGTGGGCTCAAGGCACTTATGCGTCAAGATCCTGATGTGATTATGATCGGTGAAATCCGTGATCTTGATTCGGCGACTATTGCCATGCAAGCCGCCATGACGGGGCATCTCGTTCTCTCGACACTGCATACCAAATCTGCTTGAGAAACTATTGAGCGTCTGATGAATATGGGCGTTCCGAGTTATATTCTTGCGTCTGGTCTGGATGTGATTATTGCACAAAGACTGGTGCGCAAACTCTGTCCGCATTGTCGTGAGCAATACACTGCCGATCCGAGCGAGGCTGATATTATCAAATATATGATGAAAGATATCGGTATTGCTGGTATTATGGCAAAAAAGGATTCATACAATCTTTACAGATCAAAATGATGTGAAAAATGTAGCCATACAGGCTATCAAGGACGTATTGGTGTGTATGAAGTGATGTCTTTTTCTGATGAAATCCGCACCGCTATTCGCAATGGTGCAAGCCCGAAAGAAATAGTGGAAGTGGCCCGAAAGGGTGATCTTATGCTCATGCGTGAAGATGGGATTCTGAAGGCAATGCAAGGAAAAACAAGCCTGGAAGAATTATTTAAAATTATTGAATAAATTATACACTATGAATACTCCAAAAAATAACAATCACTTTAATCAAAAAAAGCATCACAATATATCAAATTTCTTGAAAAATTTTTCTCAAAAAGCATCCCCCATTTTCAATTCTCTTTCAGATGGGCTTAGATATATTTTTTTGATTCTTGCAATGGATAATGCTGTTGCAGATATCTCTGATTCAAGGAGCATTGCATCAACAGTAATTGAAGTAACATCTTCCACTCAAGATATTCTTGAAAAATATACACCCGAAACACAAAAAGAACAACCCCTACAGTCCACAAATTTTAATGATATACCTACATTAAAAGATCTCGATATAGTCAATAAAGAACAATTTAATTTTCTTACTTTTGCTACCAATCTAAATGCTGACAAGAGTATGATAAATGATTCATATCAGCGTATATTTTATGAAAATATTTGATTATTTCCAGCAGACGTTCTGAAACATAAACTCAACACATTATATATTGGCAATATTGATGAACACTATTCAAAAACATGAGAACATATTGATGGATATTCTCAAGGACATGATAAAATCATAAAAATTCATTGAGAAGTTGGTAGTATATTTCTAAATAAAGATGAAATTATAATAGATGATGGAGTTGTTCTTCGTGAACTTATACATATTATATTTTCTAACGGAGTCAATAAGCATTGGGAAACCAAATGGATGATAAATCTTTGAATTCATAGTGGAACTGAACGAACCCTTAAAACAGTACACGAAAATCTTAATAATATTCGGTCCGTCTTAGCTCCTTCCTGAAATACTAATCTCTTTAGGAAAAATTATGAAAAATCAAACATTCAGAAAGATATGGCAACAATATGAAAGTATATGTTCACGAGTGAATCACTAAAATATTTGGAGCGAAAGGCTCTTGAAAACACAATTCTTCAAAAAAAATTACAACTTATGAAAGAATTTTTCTATGAAATCAGTAATTGACAAATGAATGATGAGTATTGGGAAAAAATCAAAACACGAGAAATTCAAAATGCAGCAGATGCACAAGAATATTTTGCAAAAATAAAACAAGATTCTTCTATGAAAATAAAGCAAAAACAAAGAGAAAAGAATCTTAACTATCATCTTACTGCACGAAAATAATTTTTGAAAAAATCTTAATAAATTCCTCATTTTGAGGGATTTTTATTTTATTCAAAAATCCCTAACATCAATCTTTTAATATTCATTTCTATCCTCCTTAAACTCTTAGAAATTAGGGAGAATCTTTAATTATGCACTATGAACAAGGA
>JBHBSX010000103.1:0-4777 GCA_041779175.1 Candidatus Altimarinota bacterium
ATTTGTATGAAATAAAAAATAACTTAAAAAAATTTTATGATGAAAGCATTACTCGCACTCCTCATGACTATTATAGCCATACTATGACTCTTTATGAGTTTTTGTGGTGGCATTACCATACTTTTCAGTTCGGGCGAATGATGACCGATGATATTATGATGAATTTTTATGATTGTAGGTTCTATTTTTATATACAACTTTTTCACTCAAGAATACAATCAAGATGAAGCATTACTGACAAAAATTTTTAAAAATCTCGGAAAGGCTGTTTTTTTAACACTTGCCACACTTTTGATTCTTGTTTGATGAATTGGTACTCTATGTGGCTGACTTATGGTAGGGAGCTGAGAATTTTCTGGAATTATTTTTCTGGGAATTTGATTAATAATAACTTTTATTGGAATCTCACTTATAAGACCCAATAATAACAAACAAAATACTTGAGATACACAAAAATCAGAATCAAATCTTTCTCAAAATAATTCTGTAAATATCGAAAAATAATTACAAATTATTTTCTTTTTTAAAAAAATATGAAAAAAATATTACTTGCATCTTTGATGACTATTATAGTCATAGTATGACTCTCTATGAGTTTTTACGATGGTTTTATGATGCTTTTTAATCCTAAAAGATGATGATTAATAGGATTATGATGAATATTCATTACTGTCAGTTCTATTTTTATATATAGTTTTTTCACACAAAAATACAATCAAGATGAAACTCTATTAATAAAAATTTTAAAAAATATTGGAAAAACATTCCTTGTAATCATTGCAATATTATTAATTATCATTTGATGAATTGGTGTATGGTGTGGTTGAATAAGAGTAACAGACTGAAATTTTTTATTAATTATTCGTATAAGTGTTTGATTATTAGTAATATTCCTTATTGGAAGCGTGTTCATGAAACTCAATAATCACAAAGAAAAAGACAGAAAATAAAAATATCCAAAATCCTCAAACTCAAGAAAAATAATTTTTTCTCAAAATAATTCCGAAACCAATATTTTTCTACAAAAAACAAAAGCAAAAATTTTAAATATTTTGAATAATATTTTTTAACTTTCAAGCTATGGCTTTTTATAACAAAAATTATGATATTTTCCTAGAAGCAACTCAAGGATTTTGTCATCAGTGTAATTCTCACAAACTTGTTGAAACTCATAAAGTTGTCAAAGATAATGAAGTTTTTTTGCGAAAATTTTGTCCAAAATGCTGAGAAGTATGGGCAAAAATCTCAACAGATTATAATTATTATAAAACCTGTAATGATTTTCTCAAACAGCCGGACTTGCCAGAAATGGCACTCACACCCGTAAAACACGGTTGTCCTTGGGACTGTGGCGTATGCGAACAGCATCAGAATCATCCTTGCTTGGCGCTTTTTAACATTATTGACGAGTGTAATATGAAGTGCAATATTTGTTATCATATGTCCGAGCCATGAGCCTGAAATCCGCGAAGTATGGAAGATATTCACAAAATGCATGATACTCTTCTCAAAGTAGAATCTAGTCCTGATATTATTCAGGTAACTGGTGGTGAGCCAACACTTCATCCAGAAATTATTGAAATTCTCAAATTTCTCAAATCATGACCAGTTCGCCATCTCATGATCAATACCAATGGAATCAGAATTTCTCAAGATGAAGATTTTGTTAAAGAACTCAAAAACCTCTGACCTGGATTTGAAGTATATTTGCAATTTGATTCTCTCAGAGAAGATTCTTTGCAAAAAATTCGCAATGCCAATATGAAAAAAGTTCGCGAAAAAGCGCTTGAAATGCTGAATAAATACAATATTTCTACAAGCCTTGTATGTGTTATTCAAAAATGAGTCAATGATAATGAAATTGAAGAATTGATTCAATTTGCGCAGAATCAGGACTGCGTTCGTGGAATTGTTTTTCAGCCAATTCAAGAAGCGGGGCGAGTGGAGGCTACAAACAAAGATTTTAGAATTACACTTTCCGAAATTCGTGAAAAAATTATTCAAGCAAATAATAATTTTACCGCCGAAGATATGATTCCACTGCCGTGTGATCCTCACAAAATTTGTGTTGGTTATGCTGCAAAAACCAAAAAAGACGGAAATATCAATATTTTTCCAGTAACTGGAAAGATTCCAAGAGAACTGATTACAGGACAAAAAGGAACCATTGCATTTGAACAGGATAAAAATTTCATAAAGACTGTTATTGAAACCGTTTCACTTGATACTGCATTAACAAGTTCTATTACTCTCAAAGACAAAGTAAAACAAAAATTATTTTGTTGTTGGCCAGATTTTTTGGCGCCAGCAAATATGTGATACGAAAATGTGTTTCGCATTGTTATTATGGAATTTTCAGATTTTTACAATTTTGACGCCACTAATATTAAGCGCGAATGTAATTTTATGATTGAACCCAATAAGGTCATTCCTTTTTCTACTTATAATATGATTTATTGACCCAAAATCGAAGCCATTCGCGAAGCAAAAAAGAAATTTGAAAAATAAAATCCCTATAATTGAGGGATTTTTATGTTATAAAATTCTATAAAAGACCAAACTATTTTCCACCAAAGAATTATACAAATCTTTTAATGGAAATTTCTTCAAGTCCTTTGGATCTAAGTAATAAAAATTATTTTTTAGGTAAAAATTCCTAGAAAAAGAATATTTAAAATATGTTTCTAAATATATAATTTCCACTCATTTATCCTTTAACATTACGCAAAGTTCCTTCATCATAATAGTTCACCATCATTTTCTCTGAAATTGAGGGAGAATATGAAATTCTGAAATATAAACAATATTTTGATTTTTATATTTCAAAGCAATTACACCAATAATATGACCATTCACTTTATAGAAATAAAGATCTTTTCATTCTAAATCTTCCACCTTCATTTCAAACAAAAGAATTTCTCTTTCTCCAATATTTAATACTCTTGCAAAAATTGGATTAATAAAAGTATTTATCAATCAAATAAAACGCAATTTATCATCATCTAGAAAAATCTTTTCTAACATATTTACAAACATTTATAAAATTAAAAACCACTTTGAAGTTCAATCATTTGAAAATATTTTCATTTTTTTGCCAAAAGTTCTGTATGAGAGCCGGTTTCAATAATTTTTCCATTTTCTAAGAAAAATATAGTATCAGCATTTTTGACTGTTTGCAATCTATGTGTCACAATAAGCACAGTTTTATCAGAAAACAATTTTTGCAAAGCCTCAGAAATTTGTGATTCATTCAGACTATCAAGTGCCGAAGTTGCCTCATCAAGCAGAATAATTCTCGGATTTTTTAACATAATTTTTGCAATAGCAAGTCGCTGTTTTTGCCCACCAGAAAGCCGAATTCAACGCTCGCCAATTTCTGTATTCAATCCATTTTCCAAATCAAAAACAAAATCACATCTTGCATCGGCAAGAATTTTTTTCAAAAATTTTTCATTGGGAATATTTTCAAGCGAATACACTAGATTTTCATAAATCGTCCCATCAAAAATCGACGATTCTTGGCTCAAATATCATATATTTTCATAAAAACTTTCCAGAGAAACACCAGACAAATCCTGATCATCAATCAAAATTTTTCCAGAATTTGGCTTCATATATGCTGACAATAATTTCAGAATGGTTGTTTTTCATCATCAAGATTCTCACACTAATGCGTATTTTTTACCTCATTGCAATAATAATGAAAAATTTTTTAAAATATTTTTCTCATTTTCATAAGAAAAATCCACATTTTGAAATTCAATTTTTCATTTTTTAAAAATAAATTTCGGTAAATTTTTGGTATTTGTCATTTCAGGAATTTCATCAAAAATATCAATAAGTTTTTCCCAATGCACAAAACCAGCCATAATCTGCGCAATATTTCTGCGAAAATCCCATAATTTTTCGGATAAAATTTTCAAAATCCACAACAACAATGCAAAAGTCGCCATCTCATAACGCTCTAGAACCACACCAACACCAATCACAAGAAAAACAAAAAATTCAAAACCCTTGAAAATTCCGTCTGCCATAGCAAAAAAATATCATTTTTTCAAATGTCATTTCCAGACAAGTTGCGCATCCCTATCATACAATTGCGAAATTTTTGCAATTTCTGAATCAATTTTTTTATTTTGAAAAATTTCAAATTTTGACATCAAAATTTTTATCTTTTTTCTGTCAATTTCTATCAAAAATTTTTTAGAATCTTTGCGAATATTAAAAATTTGTTTCAAAGAAATCCAAAAAATCCCTATAATACAAAAGAAAAGTAACAAGAATCCAAGAAAATACCAAATATTCGAAACTTTGAAAAAAATCAAGACAAACGCGTATATAATCATCAAAATCTGCACAAACCCAAACACCACCCCGTCAATAATGTTACCACTTTGTTGAATTCCTGTGTTCAAAATACTAGAAAACTTCCCCGTCCCATAGCGTTCTGTCGCGGTATTATCGAGAAAAATAAATTTTTTAAAAAATTTTTCTGTAAGTTTTTTGGAATTTTCTGCATGAAAACGAAAATAAATTCCATCATAAAAAATTTTGACAAAAATAAGAAAAATCGTCAAAACAATAAAAACAATAATCCAAAAATAAATATTTTCCAGATTTTTTGCCTCAATATTTGCAATAATTTCCGCACTCAAAAATACAATAAAAATTGTATAAAATGAGTTAAAAATATTTAAAAAGAGCAACCAATAAAAGAACTTATTACATCTTATAATATCAATAAGCGTTTTGAAATAATAAAAAATTGACTTTTGCA
>JBHBSX010000104.1:0-5181 GCA_041779175.1 Candidatus Altimarinota bacterium
AAATTTACTTGCATATTTCTTGTATTATTTTATAAAAATTTTCACAAAAAAATACCAAAATCTGGTATTTATTTTTTAGAAGTAATAGAATGAATGAGTATATCTTTTTTTCGCATTTCATAAGTCAATGCTGAATCAAATTCTTCTTGAGTTTGTTTTTTCATTTTTTCTTTTTGCAAATTTTTTTCCTGCATACGAGCTATAGACATATCAAGTAGTGTATTTGCTTGTTTGAGGGTTTTAAGCATTTCTTTTTGTTGAACAGAATCAAGTCTCTGACGTTCAGCAACAAGTTTGAGAACATATTTTTCCCAATTATTCAAAATTTCAGTCTGACGACTTACAGGAAGTGCTTCAAAAATTACAGACACATTATAAATATCCTCATGAGAAAGAGGTGTTCTGGCCAAAAGTGTTTGCAATTGAGTATTGGTCATACTTTATTTAAAAATACGAGAAATAGTTTCTTGAGAAATTACTGATAATTTTTGATTTTGCTCCAATTTTGAAAGCATTTCTAAAATTGTTGTAGGAATTGGTTCTTTATTTGCTTGCAATTGCACTACTTTTTCATGAATTTGCTCAAGATTTTTTAAAATATCGTGATTATCTTGATTTCTTTCGCGCAAAGAAACAATAGTATCTTGAACTTCTTTATAATTTTTTTGTTCTTTAGAAGTATCAACATTCACTTCCAAATCTGGATGATAGCGTGGTACGTTTGGATTTGACATAAAAAATTTTTAAAACATCTTTATTATACCATAGATTTTATAAAATGCAAATTTTTTTAAAATTTTTAAGAAAAATTATAACTCATAACGAATAGCTTCCACCATTTTTTCTATATGAGCTGGCATTTCTTTTGGCATTTTTGCATTCACAATTACAAACATATCTCCTGTTTTACCACCAGATTTTCGCCCCTCTCATTTGATTTTAAATTTGGTTCATGGCTGTGTAAAGGCTTTCACTTTGAGTGAAAGTACCTTACCATACACTGTTTTCACACTGATTTTATTATCAAAAAGAAAATCAAGAAAAGGAATTTCTATAGTTTCTGTAACATCAAGATTTTCAATTTCTTCTTTTTTGGTTTCAGCTTTTGTTTTTTGCTGTGTTCCACCAAAATTACCAAATAAATCAGAAAAATCAAAACCCGCCGATGAACCCTTTTGTCCACCAAAACTACTAAAAATATCAGAAAAATCAAATCATTGGGCATTGCTAGAATATTGATAATTCCCTCCTCCAAATGGGTTACCACCAGCAAAAGGATTGCCTTCAGATGAACCGAATTGATCATAATTTTTCTTTTTTGTTTCATCTCCGAGGACTTGATATGCTTCATTGATTTCTTTAAATTTTTGTTCAGCTGTGGTATCACCCTTATTTCTATCAGGATGATACTTCATTGCCATTTTTTTATAAGCTTTTTTAATCTCATCAGCAGTAGCTGTCTTGCTTACTCCAAGAGTTTCATAATAATTTTTAGACATATTTTGAAAAAATTTTCACTATTTTATTCAAAAATTAGCAGTCGTCAAGTCTTTGTGCTAAATTTTTAAAAAATTTTAAAAATTCCATAATAAATATTTTTTAATGCCAATGAACAGAAATATGACGATTTCTCACTATAAGTGGTGCAATTACTGTCAAGATATCAGAAACATTTTTTCCTTTGAGAACTATTTTCTGAAGCCAATCTCCATGAGTTTTTTCCCAAATATCCATATCAAAAGCCAAAAAAGTTTCAGACAAATCTTCCTTTTGTATATGTTCCAATAATCATTGAAGCATATTTTTGACGCATTCTTTTTCTCTATGATGTATAAAAATAGTGACAAAATCCGAAAACGGTGGATATGAAAAATTTTTCCTTTCTTTTTTGAGTTTTTCTAAATACATTCGAAAATTTCCAAAAACCAGAATCTGAAGCATGGGATGTTCTGGAGCAAAAGTCTGAATATAAAGTGGTTTTCCTTGTTTTTTGATATAAGAAACCTGCGCAAATAATTCTTCTTCCAAATCATATTCTGGAATAGAAAAATTGAGCTCAAAAAGCGCGAAAATCACAGCACCAATAGAATCTTCAGCCAATAAAGCACCAAGACTTGTAGATACAATAATATCAGATTTTTCTATAAGAAAAGGAATCTCCGCAGTTCGAGAAACATGATCAGAATCAAGAATTCAAACAGAAAGTTCTGTATTTTTTTCAAGACTTTTAGCAACTTGTTCTATACCCACTCCAACAGGGGAAAAATTATTACCAGAACAATTGGAACAAGAAAAAGTTGCCTCATGAATCATATTACACTGATGACAAATAAGACACTTTCGAGGAAAAGTATGATATGAAAAAGCAATATCACAATTTGGACATTTTTCAAAAAATCCACAATCACGACAAATCCACGCACTAGCAGAACCACGACGATTATAGAAAATAAGTGTTTTTTTATTATTTTGATGATTATTTTCAATAATCTCAAGCATTTTTGGTGTTACCACCGTTGCGTCGGCTGGAACATTTCCCAGAGGAAGAATTTCAATAAAAGAATTATCCGAGTTCATCTTCAAGAAATTTTATAAATCATTTCACGCTTTCATGATTATGATAAATAGATGCATAACGCAAAAATGCTACCTCATCAATATCACGAAGTTTTCGCAAGATATCTTTACCAATTCGTTTAGAAGTGATACCAGATTTATTGGATGCCCATTCATTTTCCAGAGAATTAATAGTATCTTCTAGTTTTTCTGGATCAAATTTGCGCTTTGCCAAAGCTTTTTGCATAGAATTTAATACTTTTGTACGATTATATGGCTCTACTTCCCCAGAAGATTTACTTACCATAAAAGAAACAAATTCCAAACGTTCAAATGTTGTAAAGCGCGCACCGCACTTTTCACACTCACGACGACGACGAATTGCTTTTCCGTCTTCAGTAGTACGAGAATCTATAACTCGCGTATCAAGATTTCTACATTTTGGACATTTCATATATTTTGAAATTATTTTTAAAAAAATTTTTTCTATTGTATTCAAAAAATCAGACAATTCAAGTTTTCAAAAAATTTTATAAAAATTTCTTGATATACTATTGTAAAATAAAATCCCAATATTGGGATTTTATTTTACATGAAAATATTGATGAGAAGAATTAGCAAAAAATTCTTTTCCATCCGCAAAATACACAAAATTACCAGGAAGTAAATAACTTCACGTATTTTTTGGTCGAAAATAATACACATATTCTAGAGTTTTATCTCATTCTCATGCATTTTTCTCAAGTAAGAGATAATTTTTTTCATGAAAAATTTTTGAAAAATCAAGAGGAAATGTTTGACCAAGAAATGACTGAATATTTCGTTCTGGAGAAAAAATTTCAGCTCCAGGAAGTATATATACACGCATAGCAAGTAAAGGCCATACATTTTCATAAGTATTTTGAATATTCGTTGTGATTGTTACTTTATAGAGAGCATTTTTATTAAGAAAATTTCCAGAAATTTCTTCAGTTTTACGAAATTCTCCAGAATCATCAACTCAAGCAGATTCATCAATTTTTTCCACTTTTTGTGAAATTTTTAAAAATTGAGATTCTTTGCTTATAAATAATGAAGGCGCTTCCAAGTAATTTTTTTCACGAATTTCATAAAAAATAGGAGTTTTATTTTCAGTAATTATCTTTCCTGTTGTTCCTAATTTTTCACGAGAAATTTTCCAAAAAGAAATTTTTGTTTTTAGAGATAATTTTTCTTCAGCTGTAATCTTGTCAGAAGAAAACTTCACAGTAGCATCACTCACTGATACCACATGAGCATGAATCAAGGCTAATAAAATAGTCTCATATTTCTCATAAATAGACGAAATTCCTGAAGTGGTTTTGATAAAATGTTTATTCAAAATCTCATTTGCTTTTTCTATTTTTCCACTTGCAAATCATATTCTTGCATATTTTGCAAGATGAGCGCGCCTAGCTAATTGTAGCGAGTTTGGATTTATATTTTTTTCAAAACGAATCAAAAACTCATCATACAATTCATTGGAAAGAATTCTTTTCGCAAGAATAAAATTCTCCATATAGTCCAAAAATCCAGATTCTGAAAGATTATTTTTATCAATTTTTGAAAAAATTTGCTCATCAGTATCTCACTTTAAAATAGTTTGAATAAGAAGGATTTTCACTTTTATATCATCGGATTTTTCATCAATTTTTGGTAAAATATTTTCTGAAAAATATTTTTGTAAATCTGTATGCCAAGTTCCTGGAAGCACAAGACCTGTTTTGTGCAATTCCAATAACAAACGCATATTATCAAGCAATTGTTTCTCGCTCAATTCTTCTTTCCAAGTATTAAAATTCTGTTTTTCCAAAAATATTATCAGTTGTTCTGAAATATTTTCTGTATTGAGATTAGCAGTTTCAGGATTTTTTTGTATAGAATTTTTTAGAAAAATTTCTTGTAATATATCTGTTTGAGAAGATTTTTTGGAATTATTTAAATCCTCAAGCAAACCAGGAATAACAACCGAAAAATCAGTTGCCGTTCGAATTTCTATGTATGACTTCATATTATCAAGAAGCAAATCCGAAGCAAAAGAAATTTCACTTCCACTATTTGTCCATGCAATTATATTTTTTCCAAGTCACATAGATGGAATCTCATCGACAAAAATCATGCCACTATTTTGTGCAACTATAGAATTATTTTTCTTGAGAGTAAGAGAAAAAGGAATTTCTCCCCGCCAAGAATCGGGAATTCTTAGTGTTGTATTCTGAATTTCTGGTTGCACAATATTCAAATTCATAGAACCAGACAAACTCATTGGAGTATCAGCAGAGAGAAAATCTATTTGCCATTCTGTTGCAGAAATAGTATTTGTAAAATTCTGAGCAATAATAGAAATGTCCATTTTATCACCTGGAAAAACACTTTTCGGAAGTTCTGACGAAATAACAAAATCCTGTGTTACTGAAACATTTTTTGTAAAAATTTTCTTTTCTCCATTTGGCAATATATAATTCACAAAAATAGTATATTTTTTACCTGATTCCAAAGTTGGCATTGAAAGTAGGAATTCATTTTTATTATCAAGTGAAACTGATGGATTAAAGTATATATTTCTTTCATATACTTCCTGTTTCTTTGATTCTTTCTTAATTTTCT
>JBHBSX010000105.1:0-3583 GCA_041779175.1 Candidatus Altimarinota bacterium
AATTTTGCAAATTTTTCAAAAAAATATATAATCTTGAAGCTTTTTAATTTTTCTTTATGAAATTTAATACATATCTCAATTTTGATGGAAATTGTCTCGAAGCTTTCGAGTTTTATAAGTCGGTTTTTGGTGGGGAATTTGTTGATGGTGGTGCCATGAAAATGTCTGATCTTCCAGATATGCCAGTGCAAGAAAATGAAAAAGATCGTGTGATGTATATGGCTTTGCAATTTGGCGACAATATGCTCATGGGTTCAGATATTCTCCCTTCCATGGGACACAAACATATTCTTGGAACTACAAATTATATTTCTATTTCACCTGATTCTCGTGAGGAAGCGGACAGAATTTTTGCAGCACTTTCGGTTGGTGGTGATATAGAGATGCCAATCGGGGAACAATTTTTTGGATATTTTGGAAGTTTTCGTGACAAATTTGGTATTCAATGGATGTTACATATGTCGCTTGAGAATGAAAATGTATAAAAAATTTAATAAAAGAATGAGACAATTTATTCTTTTTATTTTTTGAAAAATTTTAAAAAATCCCCTTGAAATGAGGGGATTTTAACAATATTTTATATTTTTGAAAATATTTTAATCTTCAAAAACTATCTTCGAATCACTTCTGAAAAATCTTCTCATTCTGCTATATTTCTCGCTTTTTCGGAAATATTAAAAAATTTTCTTGCGTCTTCAAGACTGAGATGTGTATCAATCAGTCCTTCTTTATAGATAATTTCATCAGAATGTTCAGGAAGAATGAGGTATTTTGACCAACCGATTTTGTCTTCACGAAATGCATTGGCATGTGCCAAAATACTAGTCGTACAATTATTCCAAATAGTATTATAAAATTCTGGTTCATGAGTAAGCTTGTTGGCACGAACGAGCATAGAGCGGAATACATGTTGCATTTTTTCTTGTGGTGTATTGATTGGATACATAATCACAGGATTTTTGCGATAATTGGTACGAAGTTTAATAGCATCTTCTTCGGTTGCAATTACATATTGTATCTCGTATTGATTGAGAATTCATTTTACTGGACTAAAACTTTCGCCATATTCTTTGCGAATTTCCGCAGAAATAACCAGTTTGCGACCATCTTTAAAAGAAAAAGAAAGCATCACATGTGCAGGTCCAACAAAATCAGCAAAAGGCGTGATAATATAGTGCATAGCTTCAATATCTTCACTATTATAACTTCCGCTCAAATAATTTGGTTCAAAATCATTAGTACTTGACCATTTGTGATTGCGAATATTATTGATATGAGCCGTAGTTCCAGACCAGGTAATTTCTGGAAGAATAGCATCTTGTGGTTCCCAATCGCGATATAGAGATGGTTTTTGAGAAAGCCACCAAGCGAGTCATACAGTAAGAATAAGCAAAAAAGCGAGCAAGAAAATTCTTTCAAAAATTTTGAAAAGAAAAACCAAAAATTTCCATATTCCTATGAAAAATTTTTTGATAAAAGATGGTTTTGTGTTAGTGTTTGTCATAAAATTATTTTAAAAAATATTTCAAAAAACCCTTAATTAAGGGTTTTTTGTTTCTGTTGTTTCGTCTGAATCTTTGAGATATCATTTGACTTGAAGAAAATATGAAAACATCATAATCATTCCACCAACAACCATAAGAACAATAATTCTTCTATCCATAGGCATGGTCGCAAGATCGTATAGACCTATTTTTCCGACAGTGAGTAGCAAGAGAATAAGCCCAATAAGTTTTTCTGTTTTATAAATTTTTCCACCACGAATACCGATAATCAAGAGAATAATTGCAAGCGCAATCCACCAAAAAGTTGTTCCAATAGCGCGAATTCCACCAGTTTCTTTTGGAATTCCAATTTGATTACAAGTAACGATAATAAGAAGATTAACTATAAGAAGAAGGGTTGCAAAGGCTACAGTTATGAGTGGAAAAGTTGCATCAAATCGTTTTTCTTTGCGGAAAATATGAATAGCCAAGAAATATCCGCCAAGTGCAAAAAGTGATTTAATAAAATACCATTCTGAAAAAATACTATTTGTTCCAGCAAGCATATAATCATCGGCCACATGAGGAACAATATTTCATACAAGCCAGAAAAAACTTGAAAAAAATCCAAAAGTTATAAAAATCAATCCAATACTTGTAAGATCTGTTGATTTTTTAGCTTCTGTATCACGAAAATTTGATACCAGAAGCATAATCAAACCAGGAATAATAAGAAAAATAAATCCAAAATCAATTTCAAACGCAAATTCTATAATAAGAATAAAAATTGCAAAAATCCCAGCAATAAGACTATGTACTTTGAGATAGTCAATAACACTTTGAGGTGTTGTTTTTTGTTGTTTTGCTATAAAATAAAGAAGAATAGCAGGAATAAGTCCAATAATAGCCGTAAAAGCACGAATATTTTCAAAGAGAATATCTGAATATGATAGATATAGTGCAATAATACCACCTATAGCTGAAAGACTAATGGCTGTAAGAATTCTTTCTCCTTTTTCTTTGCCACCAAACATATTCCAAATAGCAAAGAAAAGTCCAATATAAGCAATAACAATTCCTGAATAGAGATTGAGTTCTTTTCCAAAGATATTTGATATTGCAAAAATAACTGCCACAACACCACCTGCATAAGCGCCAATATGCTGATAACGAGTATGTTCCAGTGGGCGAAGATAGTGCCATCCACCAAAGTATACAATTGCCATACCAATATACGCAATAACTTTGAAAGTAGTATCCGCACCATCCATGATATTTAATTGCATCAAGAACCAAATTAGAGGAACAATGTATCCAAGAGTGAGTGTGGTTTCTTGATTTTTTTCAGTAAAAAATTTTGAAGAATAAGCAAGTGAAGCAACGGAAAGAATTACGAGAATTGCCATAAGCAAAACTGCAAAATTATTTCCTGCGAGAAAACTCGTATTTTCTGCAATTTTGTCCTGAAAAACCAAAGCATAAATACTATAAGTTCCCACAAAAAGTCCTATCAAATTCAGCGGAACAATCTTGTGAATAGCAATTTCACGACCAAGCACAAAGATTACAGCATTGATCATTGCAAAATACACAAGATATGAATTGAAAGACATATTAGAAGCCCAAACATCATTTTGTCCGATAACAAAAGGCGTAAGATAGGCACCTATAAGTCCCAAAGCAATAATTACAAGTGATTTGCGAAGTGAAGCAAAATAAGAAAAAGCAATAGTAATAATAAAGGCCGTTACCAAGGTTGCTGCTTCAGGGATAATAATCGGATCGGTAGCAATATCAGTTGTTCGTGAGCCATAAATCAGCGTTCCATAAAACAACAAAATACCAGCACCAATGATAACATCGGCAAAATATTTGAGCTTTGCAGAAAAGGAAAGTCAACTTCCAATGATAAGAAAACTAGCAAAAAATCCAAGTCAGAGTCTCATAGTTACCGGAACCGCAGGCCAAATACTTGTATAAATAAGATAACCAAGCCCAGTCACAAACAAAATTGCACCAAGAATAGGAACAAATTTGCTAATAATGACATCAATGGTGAGAGAATTCTTTTCACTCATAATCATTAAAATAAGAAATAA
>JBHBSX010000106.1:0-4130 GCA_041779175.1 Candidatus Altimarinota bacterium
AAACCAAGAATATTCTCAAACTCGAAGATCTTCTTTATGAATTGAAATTTGGGGAATATGATTCTCTTGAGCAAGGATGAGAGGCTTGGGAATATTTTGTAACTAGTTACTATGACCATCAAAAATACTGAATTGAATGAAATAACTCCAGAGCAAGAAGCAGGAGCAGAACAAATGCTTGAGTGGTACAAAAACCTTGACGAGAATGAACAGGAGAACTTTCTTGATGAAATGCTCGGATTATTGACAGCATTTGAGAAAATGCAGAAAAATGAGAAATAAGTACTAATTCTGGAAATAATGAGAAAGATTATGGTGCATTCAAGGAAATATCTTCATGAATACACCTCAATACTATAACTTCACAAATCAACAAAAGAAAGCTTGATACTCAATACTCTAGTGGAAACTCTCTGTATGAAAGTGATATTCGCATGTCACTTCAGAATGCTCTCAGAAAAAATGGGCATAAATCAGTAAAAATACAAGCAAGTGATATATATGGCGTGTATACGCTAGATAATTTTATAGAGCATAAAAAATTATTTGAAAAATATCCGTCACTAAAAAATACAGAAATTGTATTGGCTGATTTTCATACTGATAAAAAACGAGGTCTCAATATTGAAGGAAAAATTTTCTTGAATAAAAAAAATTTTGAAAAAAATAAAAACCTTGCATACTCTACACTGGTCCATGAAATAGAGCATATACTACAAGGCATTCGTGGTGAAATAGAATACGGAGACTTCGGGAAAATAGCAAATAAAGATATTATAGAAAGATGAGCACGAGCCAAACAAAATGATTATCTGGAAAAAGCATGAGAAAAAAGATTGGAAGATATAGGATATGTCAATAAGGAGAGTTATAATTCTACTGGTGGAGATGGATTGAGTAAGGCGGAAAAGAGGGATAATTTAAATACAGAGGAATTTATTTTAAATACAAGAACAAATATTCATAATGAAATAAGCTGATGAAATATAAAGTTATGAGATTGAGAATTGCGTTTTTCTATTGAACGGAATGATGATGATAATTACATGATTATTGACAATATTGAAGTTATAACACAGAAGAATGGAATATGAACAAAATTGATGAGAAAAGCGGAACAAATAGCATTTCAACAAGAATTGGACAGAATAGAATTGTGAGCATATCCACAAAATGATTCTATAACCAGTGATAATCTACTGAAGTTTTATGATAAGCTATGATATGAGATAAATGAAGAAAGTGAATTTGACGGAACTCCTTATTATGATATATCTAAAAGTCCTTCATATTATTCTGATGAAGAGATTTTACAAAAAAATATAAAAAATAAGACAAATAAAAATCCACAATTTATGGAAGGAGAAAATATCAAAAAATCAAATGATTTTAAACAAAATAAAAACTCGCTGGTGGAAAATGACCCCACAACAGCGAGTAATGAAGATATTATAGCAAAAAAATTATAAATGCAAGTAGTTTTTTGCAAATTTGAGAAAATTCTGTTTTTTACATAAAAGAAAATGGAGAAAAATAGAATATAAAAAAACCCGACAATAAAAGTATTCGTGATTGGAAAAAAGATAAATTTCAGTCAGACGAAAAATTTTCACTCTCCAAAAAAGAAGAAAAATTTTTACAAATCCTAAAAGATGTGCAACTCGGAAAAATACAAGAAGGGATAATAGGCGATGGAAAATATGGAAAAATCCGTATAAATACAGAAACTACTGATAAAATTTTTCAAAAACACTGACCTTTTTATTTGGAAAACCTAATTGCAACAGCAAATAACTGGGATTTTGTTGTAGAAAACCGATGAGGAATAGATGGAAAAATAAATCTTATAAAACAATTTTCTAATAATCAAGGTGTAATATTGGCTGGAAATATAGATGCGGATGGCGTATTCTCGGTAACTTTTTATGAACCAAAAAATGATATTAAAACACTTGTAGAAAAAGAAATACAAAAATGATGACGGGTATATACAAAAGGTGGGGAAGAAATAAAAAATACAAGTAAAATCACAAAAATCTCCCTTCGAGAACATGAAAAATGAAGTTATAACTCCACGGGATGAAAAAATAATCTCGGAGAAGCAGAAATAAGAAAAGGAGAAAATCAAACTGATTTTAAACTTTCTGAAAGAATCAAGGAAGTTATCAAAAAACTGGATACTAACTATACTCGCTATACCAATAGCAAAGCGGTGGGAACTTTTTATGAGAAAAGTGGAAATATTGCTATTCGGTCCATAAATGATATTGATGTGGTGCACCATGAACTTTCACACCTTATCGATATAAAACAAGGAATCATGGAGAATTTTTTTGCTGATGCGGAGGTAGTGGAAGAAATGGAGAAGATATATCTGGAATACTATCCATGAGCTGATATTAGCCATGATCTCGACACAAAAATGCGAGAATGATATGCGGTATTGCAACAAAAATATCTGATGATACCAACGGCAATTATAGAAAAATATCCACTCCTAGTTGATGTATTTGTAGAAAATGGGCATCCACTACAAAAGCAAATCAATGCTGATATGTCTCAAATAATTGCTGATTATCAAGGATTATCTGCGGTAGATAAAATCGGTGCTATTGTCAATAATGATAAGAAAAACACTGAATACAATTCTTTTTTGAATGTTGCAGAAAAAATAGAACAAAAAGTCAGTGATATTGTTATACCATTTGTAAAACTTGAAGAAAAAAGTGGAAAAAAATTTGATGTAGCAAATTTGCTCTATGCAAGTAAGGCAGTGAATGGAAGAATTTTTGCAAATATAGATAATAATGGCATAGATGTTGGTGGTAGTATGAGAAGCTGAAAAATAAAGAGGGATCAAGATTTTTGGCATTTTAATGAAAAATGAGAATTAGAACAAAAAGAGGAATATAATTGGGGAGCGCTTATCAAAGAAGTAGGAGATGCGAAAAAATGCTACTGAAATAAAACTTAATACTAAAATTGCAGCCAATAGGGATATTTTAATTTGCACATAGGTATCGTTTCATTATAATTGTTGAATCTGTGCAACCTTCGATTAGTGTGTTTTAATTTGCACATAGGTATCGTTTCATTATAATAATGACCCGTGTGACCTGCTTGACCTGCTGGTTTTAATTTGCACATAGGTATCGTTTCATTATAATACCAAATAATTGTATTTCTCATAATTAAAGTTTTAATTTGCACATAGGTATCGTTTCATTATAATTAAAAATACAAACACAACAAGAAAGCAATCGTTTTAATTTGCACATAGGTATCGTTTCATTATAATTTTACAAGGTCTCCAACATCCCCAGAACCGTTTTAATTTGCACATAGGTATCGTTTCATTATAATCTTCATTGAATAATTTGTTTGGAATGAGTGGTTTTAATTTGCACATAGGTATCGTTTCATTATAATGAGACACCATAAAGACCATTTTCATAAATAGTTTTAATTTGCACATAGGTATCGTTTCATTATAATCATGCACCACAAGAACACCTCGTTCCAATTGTTTTAATTTGCACATAGGTATCGTTTCATTATAATATGTGTCCTGTGATATTCGTCGGTGTGTATGTTTTAATTTGCACATAGGTATCGTTTCATTATAATTATTCTCGTAATCTTTTTAGTCGGTAACCAGTTTTAATTTGCACATAGGCATCGTTTCATTATAATTCTGTGTCTGTTGGATTTGTTGGAGTTGTTGTTTTAATTTGCACATAGGTATCGTTTCATTATAATAAGTTGGAAAAATTTTCTGATGAATTTCTTGTTTTAATTTGCACATAGGTATCGTTTCATTATAATGAAGTTTTGTGAATATATTGCCGATATAGAGTTTTAATTTGCACATAGGTATCGTTTCATTATAATGATGAAAAGGAATTATGGAATTCAGCGAATGTTTTAATTTGCACATAGGTATCGTTTCATTATAATCTTTTCCGCGAATTAAGCGTGTTCTGGATGGTTTTAATTTGCACATAGGTATCGTTTCATTATAATTTTTTCGTACTTTTGAACCTCGCACCATTTGTTTTAATTTGCACATAGGTATCGTTTCATTATAATAAAAAATAAATATAATAGGGGTGTAGTAAGGTTGTAATTTG
>JBHBSX010000107.1:0-4406 GCA_041779175.1 Candidatus Altimarinota bacterium
AAATATATTTTTATCTCGCGAATTGATAAAAAATAAAACAAACTTCAAAAACTGAGCATTATAAATACATTTCTATAATCACTATTTTAAAAAAATTTTAAAAAAATTTCTCTCGAAAATAAAATATAAGCATTTAGCAAAAATTTTTAGAATCTTTAAAATTTTTTTTCTTTACTTTTTTCGGTTTTTACGTATTATGGGGCGGATTTTACGATTTTTGAAATTTTTTAAAAATTTTTATGACTTACGATTCGCATAATATTCAGGTTCTTGAGTGACTTGAGCCCGTTCGCAAGCGTCCAGGGATGTATATTGGTTCTACCGATGAACGCGGTCTTCATCATCTTGTATGGGAAATTGTCGACAACTCAATTGATGAGGCTATGGCAGGTCATGCGTCACATATTATTGTGACTATGCATGCCGACGGTTCTGTATCAGTAGAAGATGATGGTCGTGGTATTCCTGTAGATATTCATGCCAAAACTGGCAAATCCGCCCTCGAAACCGTGATGACAGTTCTTCATGCTGGTGGTAAATTCGGTGGTGATGAGTCTGGTTATAAGGTTTCTGGTGGTCTTCATGGTGTGGGTGCTTCAGTAGTAAATGCACTTTCCACTAAGATGCAAGTTTGGGTTCACAAAGAAGGACAGATTTTTACACAATCATATCAAACTGGTATTCCAGATGGACAAGTAGCACCAACTGGAGAAAAAACTAACAAACACGGAACTATCGTGCGTTTTTGGCCTGATGCCACTATGTTTACAACTGTAGTTTTTGATTATGATACTATCAAAACTCGTCTTCGTCAACAAGCATATCTCACAAAAGGTATTACTATCACACTTATCAATGAATTTGCAAATTCAAAATATCGATTCTTTTTTGAAGGTGGTATTGAATCATATGTTCATTATCTCAATAGAACTACAGAAGTGATTTCTGATGAAGTATTTTATGTAGAAAAACAAATTGATAATGTTTCGGTAGAAATTGCACTTCAATACAAAAAAGATGATTATACAGAAAAACTTATTTCTTTTGTAAATAATGTTATTACACCAGAAGGTGGAACACATGTTGTTGGGTTTCGTACTGCACTCACACGTACTATCAACAAATATGCTCGCGAGCAAGAAATTCTCAAAGAAAAAGATCAAAATCTTACAAGTGAAGATATGATTGAAGGGCTTACAGCCATTGTATCAGTAAAAGTTCCAGAACCACAGTTTGAAGGACAAACAAAAGGAAAACTCGGAACACCGGAAGCAAAAGGTATTACTGATCGTGTTATGGGGGAAGCATTTTATGATTTTTTACAAGAAAATCCAAAAGCCGCTCGTGCCATGATTGAAAAGTGTCTTCTTGCGGCTCGTGCGCGTGCTGCGGCTCGTTCTGCTCGTGATACCATTATTCGCAAAGGACTTCTTGAAGGTGCTGGCCTTCCTGGTAAGCTTGCTGATTGTTCTAGTAAAGATAATACCAAAACCGAACTCTATCTTGTGGAGGGGGATTCCGCGGGAGGTACCGCCAAAATGGGACGTGATCGTAAATTCCAAGCAATTTTCTCTCTTCGTGGTAAAATCCTCAACACTGAACAGGCTCGCCTCGATAAAGCATTTTCTAATGCAGAAATTAAAGGTCTTATTATAGCTCTCGGAACTGGAGTTGGAGAAAGTTTTGATTATAGTAAACTTCGTTATAATCGTATTGTTCTCATGACTGATGCGGACGTGGATGGTGCTCATATTCGCACGCTTTTGCTCACATTTTTCTTTCGATATTTCAAAGAATTAGTAGAAAGAGGACATATTTATATTGCTAATCCTCCACTTTATAAACTTCAAAAAGGAAAAAGCGTATGGTATGCCTATAATGATGATCAAAAAAATACTCTCATGGCAGAATATGGAGTACAAAGTGAAGGTATTCAGCGTTATAAAGGTCTCGGAGAAATGAATGCAGAACAACTCTGGGAAACAACTCTTGATCCAGAAACTCGAAAAATGTTCCAAGTTTCTGTTGATGATGCTGAACGTGCAGATGAAGTATTTCGCATGCTTATGGGAGAAGAAGTAGCTCCACGAAAACACTTTATTCAATCTCGCGCTAAAAACGTTATGAATCTTGACTTGTAATACAATAAAAAACCACTGATATATCAGTGGTTTTTTGCTTGAAATATTTTTTATTTTTAAATCTATATTTGAGGAAATTTTTATAATTATTTTTTAAAAAATTTATACTGCCACACATGTTATATTTAATATAATATAAATATATCTCACTTATAAAATTTCACATACAAATAAAAAAATCCCAAATTGGGATTTTTTTATTTGAGAGACAATAATTGAGTCATTTCTTCCTTAATTATATCTCGTTCTTTTTTCATTTTTTCAATAGTTTGTTTAATATTTTCGCGAGTAGCTGGTGTCATAGATTCCCCCTTTCCATTAAGAGAATCATCTATCATTTTTTGCGCTTTTTCGATTTCTACTGTCCAATTATTATATTTGTCATTCAATTCTTCGAATTTTTTCTTTTTTTGAAGTACAACACGTTCTGCAAGTAACTTAGCAACTTCTTCTTGACGTTTATTTCTTTCTTCTTCTGTCAAAGACATTCCTTCTCCATTCTGAGAAGATTCAATTTTTTGGCGAATTTTTACAATCTCTTCCCAATTTATGTTCAATTGTTCAGGAGTTGTTAGATTTGATTTATTCTTAGAGAACAGGCTTTTTAGGCGAGAATAGTATGAATATGCTTTAGACATTCCATATGTTGGTTTCTCTTGAATCTTTGTTTGAGGTTTTTCTTGTTTGTTTCCAAAAAAATTTTTAAAACCATTCATTATGTGTCCAAGAAAAGTTTTTTTCTGTGGAATCTCATTGTTTTTTGGGATATTCGTATTTGGCTGAATGATACTTGGAAGATGTTTTGGTTTTTCTTGAATCTTTGTTTGAAGTTCTTCTTGAATCTTTATTGGAAATTCTTCATAAATTTACTAATTTGTCAAGTATTTTAAAAATCCAGCAACAAATTTATTTTATCTTGATTTTTTGCTATAAACTTATATAATCACGCAATATTTTTTAACTATTTTTATGGACTCTGTTATTTTTTGATATCCATCATGGCTTGTGTTTGGATTTGTTATACTTATTATCATTATGCTCGCACTTGATCTTGGTGTTTTTAATAAAAAAGCACATCAAGTTTCAAATCGTGAAGCGCTTATGACTTCCATTTTGTGGATTTCACTTGCCATGATGTTCTCGGCAATTGTATTTGCCACCAAAGGTGCTGAAAGTTTTGCTCAATTTCAAGCCGCATATTGGGTAGAAAAAGCCCTTTCTGTTGATAATCTCTTTGTTTTTATTCTTGTTTTTGCTACTTTTAATATTCCAAAAGAATATCAACACCGCGTTCTCTTCTATGGCGTTCTGGGTGCGATTATCTTCCGTGCTATCTTTATCTTTGCAGGGGTTGGACTTATCAATTCTACTTATATTCCAGAAAAATTTTTTCCAGATTGGCTTCATATCGGTCACGACGGACTCAATCCAATTATGTTTTTCTTTGGTTTGTTTCTGATTTATTCAGGTATTAAATCCTGGACCGATCACGGCGACGAAAAACCAGATGTGAAAAATGGTTTCGCCTATCGCATGATTAGCAAATTTTTTCAGATTTCACCCGATCTTGATAAAGAAAAATTTTTCACTATCAAAAATGGCATCAAAATGGCAACGCCGCTTTTTGTAGCCTTGATTATTATTGAATTGACGGATTTGGTATTTGCTATTGATTCTATTCCAGCAATTTTTTCAATTGCACCAAACGATCCATTTATTCTCTATACTTCTAATATTTTTGCCATTCTTGGGCTTCGTTCTCTGTATTTTCTTCTTGCAAATTCTCTTAATATTTTTTCAAAATTACATTACGGACTTGCAGTGATTTTGAGTTTTATCGGTATGAAAATGATTATTATGCCGTGGACGCACTTCAATATGATGTATTCTCTCGCATTTATCGCAAGTGTGCTTATTGGTACTATTATTTGGTCACTTTATGCTAACAAAAAAGCAGTAGAAAAACTCGCAGACAAAACTATCAATGAATAATTATAAAATCTCTCATTTTGAGGGATTTTTTTAAAATAATTTTAAAAATTTTCCAAAAAATATAATGAGCAATACGTCAAGTTTTTTGATGGTAAAGATTTTTTATTTGAAAATATTTTTATTTTTTCTTTTCAAGTTTTTTTGTGAAAGAGATTTTTTAAAAATTTTTTGAAAAATATAATTCTTGTAGAGAATGAAAATTTTCATTCTCTACTTCTAGAAAATTCATTTAAAAAATTCTAAAATCTGTAAACTTTCTTATGTGATTTATAT
>JBHBSX010000108.1:0-4846 GCA_041779175.1 Candidatus Altimarinota bacterium
GGAGGGAAACCAAATATTTATCGGGATTTTTTGATTTTTTTCATCCCCCTTTTTTCAAGGAGGGAAATAGGAGTGAAACTTGATTTGGACTTGACGGATTTTATTTGAAATAATCCCCCTGACAAGGGGGACACAGGGGGTTTTCAAAATTAAGAAACCTTTTTTATTATTTATCATTTATCATTTATTAATTTATCTCTCTCTGCATCCCCCCTCTCACAGGAGGATTTTTGTTAAAATATTTGCAATGTTTATTGGTTCTTCATTTCTCAATTCTCCTTCACAGAGGGCTTTGTTCTTTTTGAACTTTCAATGGTTAGTGTGTATGTGGCAAATATAAATTTTTAGAATTTTTTTAAAAAATACTTATAAAAATTCTCTCCTCACAAGGGAATTGAAAAACAGTAATAATTTCAGGTGGAAATATATTCACTAAAAAACCACTAACAATACATTAGCGGTTTTTGCTTTTATAATTTTTTAATCTTAGATATAAGATATACTCTTTACTTTTACATTGTATTGAATTTTTTTTATTAAAAATCTCCTAGATAAATGCTTTTTTTGGCAAAGATTCATAACCAGAATTCATGACTTATATCTTAGTCTTTATTCTACAAGAATAAGAAATGTATAGGGTTGATGGGGCTGATGCCATAAAAATAATTTATAAATTTTTGAAAGATTATTTCACAAATTATAAAAGTATTGTCAATAAAGAATTTTATGAAAAATTTACAAAAAAATAATTTTTGTATATAATACGTATAATTTGGTAAATATATTTTATGAAAAAATTTTTGCACAAAATTTGTATATTGGCACTTTGTTTTGTTGGTATAACAAGCGTGGCATGAGCATCGAGTCTTGATGATGCTATCAATATTGGTCGCGACAAGGAACTTCCTCCTGTGGTTTATAATACTCCTAAGATATTTCACAAAGTACTTGCAAATATTTTTGGTGAAAAATTTTCAGAAATATTATCTTCAAATAATGCTCATATTTCAGTGCTTAATACAGAAAAACTTGGAAATATAGCAGCAGAAAAATTTTTGAAAAAAACTTTTGTACCATGTAGTGGCGGTCAGGTTGCCATGGGTATCAACAGTATGGGGGCAATACGATGTGCCTCCAAGAATCCAACTTTTCTTGTAAAGGCTTCCATTCGATCAGGAAAGGTGACTATAGAGAATAGTGCTGGCTCATGACAAATTGGGACAGGAGAGATATTGGATATTCGAGAACCAACCACTTTTGAAACTGGCTCACCTTCTGGTAATGAGTCTGCGGAGTTATATCGTGCAGAAATAGTATTTCCAGAAGATAATTCGCTGATTCGTATGGATGCATGAACCAAGATAGTGCTTCAGCCTATCACTCGTCAAGAAAATGGTCGTACTCGAACCATTGCTCAAGCATCTTATGGTGGGCAATGACTTCTATGGGGGCGTATTCTGTCTGATGATGGTCCAGAATTCCGCAATAATCAGATTATTGCGGGTGTACGAGGAACAAGTTTGGCAATGAGAGAAAATAATAATATAATGGTTATTCAATCTAGAGTGCCAATAGGAAAGCCAGCAATTGCTCTCAAGTCTGCAGGTGCGTCCTTGTCTCAACCAAAGGTACAAGAAGTGTGAAAATGTACAAAAATCACTCCCTCAATTCCATGAGTATGATCTGGAGGTTTTCAGTCCAAATCATTTTCAACAGAAGTAGGATGATTTCATATTGAATCACTAGTATCTTCAACATCTTTATCAGATTCTTTCATGAATAAACAGAGTATTCGTGATATCATTTCGAAACCATCTGCATCCACTCATTGTATGCTTGAAGAAGATTGGGTACGGGAAAATACAAAAAAAGATATTGCTTATATGAATATTCTTTTGGGAAAAGGATGAGATATGCCAGTAGGTAATATTGATGCTATTATACAAGAACAAGAATCTATCACTGCCACAACATGAATACAGCCAAACTCTCCGCTTTGTAATGCTGATCGGCCAGTATATTGGGCAGGAATGACCAATGTGGATGATATGTGTCAAGCGGATGATATATCAGCGATATTAGAAGTAATTAAAATAGAACCAGATAACTGGAGATATAGATTGTCTTATAAAGATAAATATTGAAGTGATAAGCAAAAAGAAGGAAGTCTTTATAAAAAAAGTGAAAACATATCATCTGCTGATGGTACACCTATATCACATAGTGGTGGCACAGTTATATCACCTGATGATCCAATTATATTGCCTGAGGATATGCAATTAACGCAGAATAGAGGAAAAATAAAAGTGATGACAAGTACAGTTACAAACTTTATGTTTTATGTTAAAACCTGATTTTTTACGAAAGAATGAAAAGCAGAGGTGATACCTATCAATATAGTTAATTCAAAAACAATAGGAACCCATGCTGGGTATTGATGTGCCTGAGGCGATGAATTTTCCTACTCCTACTGTGCAGATGGAGTTTTTGACTTAAGTCGAACAATAATGCAGGATAATTTATCAAGAAAAAATTACTAATATATTATTAGTAATTTTTTTGATGGCAAAGATTTTTTATCTATTATTATTTCTAAATTCTTGATATAAAAAGAGAACTTGGGATATGGGTGTTTATTTGTAGTGGCTCATTTTGTTGAGTATTTTCACTTTAATCTCATTATTTAGAAGGAAAATAAGGCAGCATTCTGGCTGAATACTAGGAGTTTTAAATAAAATTAAAAAGGCTAGAAGCCTTTTTAAAGTCAATCATAATTCAAGAGGCCATAACCATAGAAGGGTATTAATTGTTGTTTTTGTGTTTTTGTATCAATCAATGTAATTTCAAGTGGAACTGCATAAAAACCAAATCTTGCTCATGCCTCAAGGATAACAGTTGTATTATTATATGTCATAGAGAAATTTGAGAGACTTGTTGCTGGTATGCCAGTATCATCCCATTTATAGTTTATCAGATTTCAAACAGTTACATTACTAATTTTCCAATCAGGACTCACAGCGAATCATGCTTTTTCTATATACTTTGCTATATCGATAATTTGTTTAGATTTTCCATAATGGTTTACATCATATTTTGGTAGTATCTTACTAAAATCAGGCATTTCTATATTCGTATCAACACTGGTTTGTGTTGTGGTTGTTGTGTTACTTATCTTTTTGGTTTGTTGCGTTTCCCAGAACTTGGATTGATCTTGCATATTGTGTGGTGTTGTGTCTGCAAGATGAGAATCTCGGAGATCCCGGTTCATGTATTCTACAGGAGTGAGAGGCTGTGTGTATTTTGATGGAGATTTATTTTCTCCTAGTGGAATGCTTACTCCCACCATGACACTATTGCCATCTCGTGAGTTATGAGCAGCTTCTATATATGGTTTTGTGCCATTGTTTGTTTGATACGATAGTCCTCCATAGATGGTGGTATCGTCCTTATCTCCTATATTCTTTGATGCTCCGATATGTGCTTTTATCTTGTCTCCGAAGTATGTTATATCGCTTTTTACATTGGTAAATTGCTCACGAGAACCATCATTATGGCGAGTGCGAGTGTGATCTATACCTCCATTAATCGACCATTTTTCAGATGCAGGAATGGTTGCTTTCATGCCTATGGTATGTGATTTGCTTCCATAAAGTCCGCGCGCAGTTGATGTCTCTACTTGATGATGCGTTGTTGTTGTGTCTGTTTCTGTGGTTGTGGTTACTGCATTTTTGTCAGCAACACGAGATATGATGCGAGGTTCTCCTGTTGTTGTTTCTGAATATGATGAATGAGTGTTCTTATTTCCAAGATTTAGATCTTTGAGATGCTTGTATTCTGTGTGTACACTAAAATGAACACCATTATCAGTTACATAATTTGCTGAAATATTTGCTTGTGTACCTTTTTGTTTAGATTTATGCCCATCAAGATGAGGAATATTGGATTCTTCACGAGCAATACCAGCCGAGGCAGTGAGGTATGTATTATCAGATACAACCATGCCCGCACTAATAGCTGCATAGGTGCCACCCTTATTTGCACCCACCATTCCTTTGGTAACAATCTTGCCATTTTCATTAGCAATAATAATGCTTCCTGTAGGAACTGCAGAATTATTAAGTGTTTCCACCTTGACATCAACCAGAACTGGAGAACTAGGAGGAGCATCAATAAGATCTGTTGTTTTTTGTGTTACCTGTGCCTGTACTGTAGAAGTAGCGGCAATAGAACCAGCAACAACGCTAGCGACAACAATGTCTTTTGCATCAAGTTTATTTTTTGACATAAACCAAAAAAGTTAAGTAATAAGTAATTACATTTTACATAATTTGTAAAATTGTCAAGAATGCCTTTGTATAGCCAATAAGACATGATTTTTTATTGAATTTTATACAAAATTTTTCTTTTTAAAAAATTTTTTGCATAATTTTTGTGTTCAATTTTTTCTTGTTAAGAAATTTTTTTTACTTGATTAAAAATATAATTTTTAAAATTTTTTTAAAAGATAAAAAAGGAGTTGAGTTTAATATATATTTTTTCTCTAGATTTTTTGGGAAATTGAGAGGGGTTGTAATGTGAATTGTGGATGAAAAATGTTGATTTTTAAAAATATATAAAATTTTTTTATCTCCTGGGGAAGGGATTTTAATTTTTTAAAAAAATTTTTTTGTGAAAAATTTTCCCAAACCAAATTCCCTGTACTTTTCTTGAAAAGGGAATTATTGTATTTTATTCAAAAACTTTCTAGCATCGTGCTCCCAGTATTTATTTATTCTTCTCTTAAGTTCATGTGAATTAAGATAGGCGTGTAGTAAATAAAAATTTTTAGAAAAAATTTTTAAAAAAA
>JBHBSX010000109.1:0-15032 GCA_041779175.1 Candidatus Altimarinota bacterium
ATCAGAAAGTGGAATAATTTTTTCTATCATATCAAGTTTGAGAGTCATAATTTTTATATTAAAAAATAATGACAATATTTTATAAAAATTTTTTAAAAAGTCAAAAAATTAGCACTAGACTTTTTTAAGTGCTAATTTATAATAGAAAATTTTTTTAAAAATATTTTACAAAATAAAAAACGAACAAAAATTAAATGATAATTGTTCGTTTTTTATTTTTTTAATATATAATTATACAATTTTTTCAACTAATTCTGTTTGAAATGGAATTTCACATCATAGCATATTAAGATATGATTTTATGAGATCAAGATTAAGTCGTTTTTGCTTATTGCGTTCAGCACGAGCGGTTTTGGTGTGAAATTCAAAATCATTGTGAATTCTATAGGTAAACTGCCAAAAGGCGCACTCGGTTACGGCAGTTTTTCCAATTTCTTGTACTTCTTTTAAGAGAAGTCTTGAATTTTCAAAGGAGAGTCTGGTTCCAATGTTGTCAAGATCAGAATCTTGGATAATTTCTTCTAAAATATTTTTTGGTTTGCTAAATACTACAGTTGCCATGATGATATTTTCAATTTTTTTAATTCTATCTTCTGGATGATTGTGCTCTTTGAGCCATTCACGAGCGATTTGCGCGCCAAGATACTCATTTTTTGCATACTGTTTGATGAAGCCAGTATCGTGAAAAAGTGCAGCAATTTGCAAATCTTCAGTATCAATAGGATTGATTTCTTCGCTCATAGCGAGATATGTTGCTCTATCAAAAACAGCGAGCGTATGAGAAATATTATGAAAATAATGATTTTTACAATAATCATTGAGAAGTGGAGTGATATAATCTTTTGCTTTCTCCACAAGAGATGGTTCTTTTGTGTTCATAAAAGTAGTATAGCATATTTTCTTTTTTCTTGCAAATTTTTACAAAATTTTTATAATGAAGCGGATTTTTTATATTTTACTGTATGAATATAACTTTACGATTTCTTTTTGCAATGACAATAATCGTATTGTCTTCGCTTTATATTTTTCCTTGGAAAAGTGTTGGTATTGATTTTGGAGAGAGTTTTATTAATAAAAATTATACACTTGGCCTTGATCTTCAATGAGGTGTGGAATTGGATTATCAGGTTGATCTCTCTGCTGTCAAGACTCAAACAGGGGTTGATATGGCCACAGGACTTCCAAATACTTCTAATGAATTCGTTGTTGTTGAGGGATTGAAAAAAATTATTGATGATCGCGTTGGTTCTCTTGGTCTTGCAGAGCCAAATATTCAAACACTTAAATACGGGGCTGAAACACATATTATTGTCCAAATTCCTACAGAATCTTATGCTGATCTCACACCAGAAGAACGTGAAAAAAAGCAACAACAAGATATACAAAAAGCCAAAGATGTAATTGGTAAAGTGGTAAATCTTGAATTCAGAGAATGGCGCACCAATACCACAGATGCGGAATATGCTGAACGTCTTACACTTGCAGAAAATGCAGCAAAAGATATTGCGATACTTGATTTTTCGGTTCTTTCTCAAAAATATCATTTTCCCAATGATCATATTTTTGTAAAATCAGGAACAGGAGATATTCCTTCGGAGGCAAATATTGCATCACTTAAAGATTTTTCTGGAGAAGAATTTCCAAAAATTTTTCCTGTAGAAACAGTAGTTGAGGAAATTCCTACAGGAAGTGGCTCTGAAACTATGACAAGAACTGGTTATGTAGCGCTTCGTCTTGATAAAAAAACAGGAGAAAATCAATATGACTATTCTTATGTTTTTGTGGATAAAGAGCCAGGATCATGGATGCCAGCAAAAACCACTGATGGAAAAATCTTGAATGATGATTATCTTGTTGGTGCGTCAGCATTTATAGATCCCAATACACTACAACCAAAAGTTTCATTGACTTTTAGTGAAGAATGAGCGAAAATGTTTGGTGAAATCACAGCTCGTATGATTAACCAACAATTGGCTATTTTCGTGGGGGGAGAGATTGTGACTGCTCCTAGGATTCGTGATGCTATTACTACAGGAACAGCGGAAATTTCTGGTGATTATACAAGTATTGAAGAGGCAAAAGAAGTGGCTGATAATATTACCACTGGTATTGTTCCAGCACCGATTTATTTGACAAGCGAGAGAACTATTGATGCAAAAATCGGTAGCACTGCCTTGAGTCAAATTCTTGTAGCGGGAATTATCGGTTTGTCTGTTATTATATTGTTTCTTGTGGCTTTTTATAGAGTTGGTGGATTCTTGGCGGGTGTAGCTCTGGTATCATATGCAGTGATATTGATTACTATTGTTAAGCTTACTGGTGTAACACTGACGCTTGCGGCTATTGCTGGTGTGATTCTTTCTATTGGGCTTGCTATTGATGCAAATATTCTGATTTTTGAACGTATTCATGAAGGTCTCAAAGAAAAACTTCCACTCAATAAATCTATTGAAACAGGTTTTGAACAGTCTTGGGCGGCAATCTGGGATTCGCATATTACTTCGTTTTTATCAGCTTTGATTCTCTTTTTGGTAGGGGTTTCATTGATTAAAGGTTTTGGGTTTATGCTTGGAGTTGGTATTCTTTTGTCACTCTTTACAGCAATGTGGATTTCTCGAGTATTGATTCTCTTTACCGCAAAATTTATTAAAAATCCAAAAATTCTTGTTGGTTTTTCAAAAGAAAAATAAAATTCTCCCAAGACGGGGGAATTTTATTTTATAAAATTTTTTAAAAAATTTTTGAATTTCTACAAACTTGCATATAATGCAAATATCTTAATATCTTATATGTATTTAATCTATTGAAAAGGTCGCGTGGGAAATGCTATTGCCGAACTTTGCAAACTCCAGTCTATATCATATGTATTGGCTGATGATTCTGATGATATTGTGGATTTTTCTGAATACGAAGCGATTATTCCATCTCCATGAATTCCGTGAACTCATAGAATTTATGAAACAGGAAAAATTATTTCAGAACTTGATTTTGCATATCAATTTTTGCCAAAAAATTTTCAAATTCTTTCTATAACTGGTACAGACGGAAAGTCGACGACGACTTGGATTTTGTATAGTATTTTATCAAAATTGAATGCCGACAAGAAAAAGGTTTTTTTGTCTGGAAATTTTGAAATTCCTTTTTCAGAAACTGTGGCCGAGATTCTCGTGCATCATGATACGGAGGGGATTATTGTACTTGAGGCATCGTCTTTTATGTCGTATTATATAGGGAAAACCTCACTTCCGCCATTTGAAAATGATTATATGATTTTTACAAATCTCAAATCAGATCATCTCAACTGGCATAGAGATTTGCAGGAATATGCTGATGCAAAGATGAATTTTGTAAAACATACCAAGCATGCTGCCGTGATCAATACTGAAGTTTTTGATTTTTTGAATGAAGAAAATTTGAGAGCAGAGAAAAGGGAAAATACTATTGATTTTGCTTTAGTGGAGGATTTTTCAAAAAATTTTTTTGAAAATTATACTGATGGAGAAAAAATTTTTGTAAAAAATTTTGGAGAAATACAACTTTCTGAAACGAATTTTTCAGGAAAGCATAATGCTATGAATATTCTCTCCGTGATGATTGTATTGCGTGAATTGGGTGTTGATTTTAAGGAATTCAAGCAGATTCTTTCAGAAATTTCTGGATTGCCTCATCGTTTGGAACTGATTGCTGAAAAAAATGGAGTGAAAATCGTGGAAGATTCAAAATCCACTTCCGCGCAAAGTCTTGAGGCGGCGCTTGGTTCATATGGTGATTCAAAAAATATTTTGCTGATTGCTGGCGGTTCTGACAAGGGAGATACTTTTGCTCATTTGGAGAAAATTTTTGAAAAAAGAGTGAAAAAAGTTGCTTGTATTGGCGCTACAAAACATCATTTTTCTGATATTGCCAAAAATACTCATATAGAATATTTGGAAACTGATTCTATGGAGGAAGCAACAAAATGGCTATATAATCAGGCGGAATCGGGAGATGTCTTGTTATTGTCGCCTGGTTGTGCGTCATTTGGTTTGTTTAAGGATTATTTGGATCGTGCTCATCAGTTTCGTGCGGCGGTACAAGATTTGTAATTATATAAAATATTCAGCCCTTAAAAAGGGGCGAATTTTTTTATTTTTTCAAAAATTTTTTGAAAAATTTTTGAAAAAATAAAAAAATTGGGGTGTATATAGACTTGATATTCTAGAAAAATAAAAATCCCTGATAGAGGGGATTTTTATTCATTGATTTTGAAAATTGCAAAATAACTATTACCACCAATTTGTGATTGTAATTCATCTGTAAGTTTTGTAGTTTGAGCTATTTGATGAGCACAATTATATTTTGCAACTTCTCGTGGAATGGCTGTGAGTTGTCCTGAGGTATTGATTTCATAGCGTATGTGATTGGTTGCTGCTATATCGAGGAATTCTTCAGTGGAAGTAATTTCTTTGGCCTTATATTTTTCGATAGCGAATTGCAGACAGATATTGTCTGTGTTGACAAGAGAGAATTTGTCGCTTCTTGTGATGGAAAGGAGATTTTCAAAACGAGTAGTAAGCGAAGTTCTATTGTTTTTGAATGCTTCTTCATTGGCTTCTGTTGAGTCAATAGTTGCGGCATTGAGGTCAATAAGAAGGTATGAAAGTCCGATTTTTTTCATTTTTTCGGCTACAACTTCTGGATTTTCATCGTAAAAATAGGTTTGAAAATTAGTCACAAGGCTGTCCTCATAGAATCGAGAACGATTATTTTGTACGAAATATGTATAAAAAGTTCCAATTCTATAGATTCCTGCTGTATTGCGATTATTTTTTTCTGGAGAAAGTACTTGTTTATACATTTCATCCATTATAGGATCAATAATAGCAATTTGCTTACGAATAGGCTCTATTTCTTGCTTGATGGTTTGTAATTTATTTTGCAATGATTGTCTGATTTGTTGTATTTTTTGATTTTTTGTTGTATTGCTAGCTTGACTGGCTTGTATTTTTGCTATTTCTTTCGCGGCTGATTCTTGATAGAGTGAATGTTGATAACTCAGTCCCCGCGCATTTTGTACTTTTTGTTGAAACCAATTGTGCAGGCTTTCAAGAGAGTTTCTCTCTTTTGTTGGAACTTCGGTTTCAAAAATTGTTTTGATATTTGAAAGTGAAAGTTTTTCGGAAGTTTGTTTTGCAAGTGTTTCGGTTTCAAGGAGATTGAGTTCTATGAGCGATTTGAAATAGTCGGATTTATAGGTAAAAATCGAAGAATTTTGCGAAAGGGAATAATATTTGTATTCTGAATATGTGGCGGATTGTAGGTTTTTGTAGGCGTGAAGTGGGGCACTAAAGAAAATATAAACACCAATAAGTAGAAAAAATCCCCAAGTATAAAAATTTTTAAAAAATTTTATACGAGAATCATCTGATGATTGTATAGTGTTTCCTTCGTCTAGTCCGAGTGCTATCACTATAAGGAGGAGAAAATAAATCAATACACCATACCAGACAATTCCAAATGCAGAAATCCAGAAAATAAGTCAGTATATAGCAAGAAATGTGAGAATTCCGCGAATTTTTCCATTTTGAATACAAAAATGTACAATTCCAAGAAATCCAAAAATAAGAGCTAATAGCACAAGATATCCGCCCGGAAGTGTGATATCTGTGAGAATATTGGTAATATTTTTTGAAAAAATTTGTGAAAAATTACCAAGAGAAAGAATAATAGGGTTGACGAGATTTTGTACTGTATACAAAAATCCTTTACTTAAGTCTTCAGAAAAGAAATTTAAAAAATTTGCAATGCTGGTAATAAAATTGATTAAAATAGTTTCTAATTTGAGTCCTATTGAGAGAATAGAAAGAATTCAAAAAATCAGAAAAAATCCTAGAGATAGTAGCCAAATTTGTTTTCTGGCTTGATTATATGAGTGATTTACAAAAAATAAGAGAGCAACTGGAACAAAGGCAAGAAAAATAAAAGTAATATCAGTAAATTCTCATTTTTGATTGATTTGAAAAGTGAGATTTGCAGGAAGTTTGAGGTAATTGTTGAGTCCTTTTTCTTGTCCAAAATATCGGGCAAAATCTTCATTGAGAGAAATACCATCACTGGTTGCCATTGCATAATCATTGTTTTCTTTTTTGGCTTGTAATTCGGCTTTTGTATATATTTTGCTATAATCAGTATAAAATACACTACTTTCAGAGTTTGTAGTTTGCGAACTGGCGCCATTGAGAATACCTGCAATAGAAATATTTCCTTGTAATTCTCCAATGTTTTTAGTAAGCCATGGAAGAAGAGGGAGGAGTATTCCTATTCCAAGAATTATAAGTGTTTTGAGAAAATCTATAAAATTTTTACGAAAATAATAAAATGATATACCAAAACCAATAAGCCCAATAATAGCAGATCCAAGAACGATATATGTCGTGTTCTGTGGCATCCATACAAATAATTGTGACCACAAATTGGCTTTTGTAAAAATAGCAATAAATATTCCAGAAAATCAAATAAGTCCAGAAAAACCAAGAAAACCATAACTAATATATGCAAGAGTGGCAATGATAAAAATCAGGCTTGTAAACTTGATGCTAAAAGCAAATCCTATAATTATTCCCGCAATAAAAAATAATATGAGGGATTGTTTTTTATTATTTTTTAAAAAATTTTGCACTGCATATAGTAGAGCCATGAATGCGGTCGCACTTACAAACATAAGGGCAGGATCGAGTTTCATATCTTTTGCCTGTTGGAAAACAGTCATAGGCATGATATAATACACAATTCCAAGAATGATTGGCAGACAAAGAATTTTATAATTATTTTTTGTATTTTCTTTTTCAAGTAATAATGATAGAAAGGTAATAATAGCAATAGTTGCGAGAATGCCGCCAATTTGATTGATAAAAAATGCTTGTGCCGCGGTTCCGTCAAATAAAAATCCAGTTGCGGTAATCAGTTGCCACACATACATTCCTGATCATTCCAATAATGCACCAATATTTGCTATAATTCTTGGAAAATTCATATATACCCCCAGATCGTCCCAGCCAATTGGCATAGGTCGAAGAATACTAATGAGTGAGACAGAAATAATGAAATTGAGCAGCAAAAAAGTTATTTCCGCTGAAATAATATATGAAGAAAAAGGGGATTTTTCAATATGCACAGACTTTTTTTCTCAAAACATTTGTTTCCATCAAAAGAATCAAAGAGCTGATAAAAGCGCGAGCGTTATAATAAGACTTGCGAGTGTAAAAATTTTGAAAAATCCTAATAAGAAAATAGCAGCAGAAAAGACTATTATTCCTAAAGTTATTTCTATCATGATTTGAAGTTTTTTTGGAATGGAAAGTGTTGGTATAAAATGAAATATGCTTCCACCAACGGCTCTCCATAAAAATACCAAAAAAATTGGATATAAAAGAAATTGTAAAATATGAACAAATAAAACGAGTGAACTTGGATTTGTCCACAGAGATACAGCATTTCCACTTGAATCAATGGCTACATACAGAAAACATGTAAACAATAATTGCAAGAAGAAAGCGCCTATTATTTGTCATATGCTCCATTTTGTAGAGGTGTTATTTTTGGAAAAAGCAAGAAGTTTGTATATTCCATAAGTGATAAAAATAATGGAAAAATATATCACCAATAAGCCATTCCCATTGCTTGAAAGTAGTGCATTATGGCTAGTATTGAAAGTATAATACAGAATAATAATGCTTATAGCCCAAACAAGAAAAATAATTCCAGAAAAAATAAATCACATATTATGAACGGTTATTTTTGATAATTTTTAAAATATTTTTGAATGTAGAAAAGTTGCTTGCCAAGAAAATAATTGCATATATCACTACAACAATAATAAGTTCTATATAAAAGTTGATATTTGGAAAAATTTTTTCCAAAAAAACAGTAAATAGAAACGCACAAATAGCTGAAGAAATATTGAGAAAAATTGGTCAAAATTTTGGAAATGAAAAATATTCTCGTGTATAGTATGCGGTGATAGTATACATAGGAATCCATGATATACCAACCGCCAATGCAGAACCTTCAATGCCAAACATTTTTATAAAAATGATATTCAAGACTATATTAATAGGGAGTCATACGGCGAAAGTAATAGTTCTTGCCCATGCTTGTCCTGTTCCTGCTAAAAGCTGAAAATTGAGAGTATTAAGGAGATTAAAAATCAAAAAAGGCACCGAAAATTGCAATACAAAACCAGATTCTTTATACTGTTCACCAAAAAGTAATACCGCTAAAGATTCTCCACTTTGAAATAAAAATACAGAAATCCAAATAGATAGAATAACAAGAATAAGAGAAACATTGGAATAAAGAAATTTGATTTTTTCTATATTTTTTCTGGCAAATAATTCTGTAAAAACAGGAAAAAGAAAAGCGAGAAAGGGGGCGAGAACAAGAAAAGGAATGCTAAAAATCGAAAGATAATTGTTATATATGGCGTGCGACTCATTGCCAAGCATATTGGTAATGAGTTGTGAATCGATTTGTGATAAGAGTAGTGATATATTTGCTGTAAGAAAAACAGGAATAGCGTATTTGATAAAACTTTTTCTTAAATCTACATCAAACTCTCGAGGAATGGACTGAAGATATTTTTTATAATAATTTTTATAAAAAAAATATCAAGCAAATATAATTCCTATTCCAATGCCTCATATCCATGCCCAAGCATAAGTCAAGAGTGATCCACTATCTAGAAAAAATATAAGCAAAATAAGAATCACGCTTGAGAGTGTTCGTGTAAAATCTGTGGCTTTTTGAAGTTTGGTATTTTGTGTAGCAGAAAATAATGCTGTACAAATGTGAATTAAATTAGTGCCAAGAAAAAATAATGAAAAAATTTTTAAAATATTACTGGCTTGAGGATCTTTAAAATGATGTATTGCAATATAATCAGCAAAGAAAAATATTATCGACATCATTAAAATGCTCACGGTCATTTGTATTTTAAAAACAAATAAGAGGAGATATTTTACTTTTCAATATTTTTTTTCAATAATATATTTTGGAAGAAAATAATTCAAATTTTCTGTTCCAGCAAGATCATTGATGGCTGCAAGGAGTGTCAAAAGGCTGATAATACCATAAAACAGCCCATAATCGTTCATAGACAGATCACGGGCTAGAATTATTTTGATAATATATCCAAGTGGTGCTCCAAGAAATGTGAATAAATAAAGCCAAAAACCTTTTTTAACAAATTTTTGTGCAAGGGTTTCTTCATTGAGCATAATTAGAGACAATAAGTTCCATTTTTTTCATCAGAAAAAATCTTTCCATCTTTAAAGGCAATAACTCGTTTTCCTAGAGTATTTACAAGATTCTCATCATGAGTGGCAACAATGATAGTTTTTCCTTGTTTATTGAGTTTTTCAAGTAAGTGAATAACCTCTAAAGCATTGTGTTTATCAAGATTTCCTGTGGGTTCATCTCCAATAATAATATCAGGATGATGAATAAGAGCACGAGCAATACAAGTACGTTGAATTTCTCCACCAGAAAGTGTTTCTACAAATTTTTCTTTTTTTGCAAGAAGTCAAACCTGTGCAAGAATTTCTGGAACGCGCTTGTGAATTTCTTTTTGAGAATAACCACAAACTTCCATAGCAAAAGCAACATTTTCACGAACAGTTTTCCGAGGAAGGAGTTTAAAATCCTGAAATATAATCCCAAGACTGCGTCTGTATTCTAGGAGTTTTGAAGCTGAAAATTTGGTAATATCTTTTCATGAATTATCCAGAATTTTTCCTTCTTTAATTTGTTTCTGACCAAGAAGGGTTTTAATAAAGCTTGTTTTTCCACTCCCAGAAGATCCAATAAGGAAAACAAATTCTCCTTTTTGGATCTCGAGATTGATATCGTGTAAAATCGTTCTTTCCCCATAGGAAACAGAAACATTTTGATATTTCATAAAATTATTTTTCTAAAATAGTAAGAGTGAAACTTTTGCTTGCGGATTTTCCATTTGCATCCTGAGCGGTGATGGTAACATTATGATTTCCTATACTCATTTCACTAGTAACAATAGGAATTACAAATGTATCCCCTGAGGTTGCTGTTTGCAATGTAATGCCATCAATAATGATGCTTATAGTTCGTTTTGTTGTACCAAGAGTAGTACCAAAACGAAGATTAAACATCTCGCCCTTATAAATGTTGATGCTAGCCCTAGCAGGGTTGGTAATGGTGATACTTGGTTCAATATTTTCATTATCTTCTACAATACTCGGAAGGGTAGGTATTTCAGAATTCTGAGTAATTCCTGTAACACCAGATTTTGTATATTTATGTCCATAGACATCAATCAGTTCGACAACTACAGCGCTTTCATTGGATAGTTCACTAGTGCTAATTCTATCCTTTCCATTCGATGCAGCATCGTCATATGTTGTTTCTTTGATGGTTTTTCCATCAACAGTTACACGGAATTTTCTAATAGCTCGATCTCAAGACCATGTTATTTCCAATACATTATTTCCAGCGCCAACAATTTTTGAAGAAATATTAACAGTTCAGGCAACATCGCCAGAGGCGCGGTTACAAGTGGAGTCATAATTCGCTTTACTACTAGCAGAGATATTTGCTGCTGCATAAAATCCAGTAAGCCAATCTTTTTCAAAACGATCAATAATTGGTTTTGATGCGGTTGTGTAGCTTGTGACAATAGCATCAACTGGAGTTTTATCAGTTACAGGACCACCACCACAGTAATCAATTTTTACTTCTTTATTTCCAGAATCTTTTTCATCAAGTTTTACCGCCATAATATTTTCAACTCCATTATCATTGAGGAGTCAGCTTAGTCTGGCAGTTTTGTATTTGAGAAGATCAGAAGGTTCTTTGAAAGGGGTATTTGGAAGATCCTTAAGCGCATATGTCATAAATGCATTCCAGGCTGGTGCCGCACAATTGATTCCATCACATTTTCCGTTTAGAGCTGATCCATCTACATTTCCAGCCCACACTACCGTTGTAATATTTGGACTATACCCAACTGTCCAGGTATCACGAGGGGAAATTTTTTTTGTAGCCTTATTTTCCATATTTGATGTTCCTGTTTTTGCTGCAACTGTTTTTCCATTCACTGTTAGATTTGCTCTCCATAATGAAGATTCAGGTCTATAGTCATTTTCTGAAAGAATTTTGCTAATAATATATGAGGCAGGGGCTGAAAAAACTTGCTGACCTTGCGTATTAGTTCTTTCTTCAATAATTCCTCATTGAGAATCCTCAATTCGCTTAATAGCATAAGCTTCTCGCTTTATACCATTGTTGGCAAATACAGAATAGGCTTGCATCATTTCTATTGCCTTCACCTCTCATGATCCAAGAGAAAGGGCTGCTCCATATCAAAAATTTGGATTAAGTGAAGATATTCCAAGCTTTCTTGCAAATGGAATAATTTCTTTTTCATTACCAGCAAGAAAATACATTTTTACAGCAGTAATATTTCGTGAATATGCCAATGCTTTTGCTACTGACATAATGCCCTTAAATCATTCATCATAGTTGTTTGGCTCATAGTTTCCAAATTTTGTTTTTACATCTGCAATAGGGCTTTCAGGTCCAATTGGCCATTTTGAAATAGCAAGAGCATATACAAGTGGTTTAAAGGATGATCCAGGCTGACGAAGTGCCGTTGTCATATTGTTCTTGTCTTTTTCATAATCAGGTCCACCCACCATTGCAATAATTTCACCAGTGGTATTGTCCATAGCTACAAGTGACGCGCTTGTAGCACCAAGTCCAGCCTTTATATTATCACTTACTTGTTTTTGAACAATTTCTTCAGCTTTTGTTTGCATGTTTGGGCGAAGAGTGGTGTATACTTTGAGTCCACTTTTAATATTGATATCATCTCAGTATTTTTGTTCAAGTTGTTCCTGCACATACATGATGAAATATGGATATTGTAAAGTATTGGTTGCCTTATTGAATTGAAACTCAAGCCCATCATAAATAATGCTAGCAAAAACTTCTGGAGTAATTTTTTCATAACGAAGCATTTGTGTTGCTACATAATCCTTACGTCCAACCGTGTATTCAATGGTATATTGTTCTGCTGGATTTCCATCAATAGCAAGGTTTCATTTTACAGTGATATTTCCGAGTACATTTAATACTTCATCATAGTTCACGGTTTTGCAGCCACTACTATTTGGTGCATAAGCAATATCATTGGTATATTCTTTTTTCAGCCCACAAACTTCTACACTATTATTGCCTTTTGATGTAAATTTAAGTCCTTTGATATATTCTTTAAAGGTGGTATAGAGTGGGGCATATTTTCCATTTGCGATATTTATCTCCAATAATACTCGATTTGAAGGATCATTAGAAGGATATGCTTCGATTTTTCCCATAAGTCTTTCTCTTTTTGAATATGGAGAAAAGGCGGTCGGGCTTTTTGGAAGAGAGGCGAGAATGGAGGCACCAAGAGGTCATACATCTTTTGCAGATTTTCCAAAAAATGTGAGAGAAGCTTGCTCTATACCATTGGCCCCATGACCAAATTCAATAAGATTTAAATATTTTTCAAGAATTTGTTCTTTGGTATATGTTTGATTGAGTTGATATGCAAGATATGCTTCTTGAATTTTTCGCTTAATAGAACGTTCATTTGTTAAGAGGGTATTTTTTATAAGCTGTTGAGAAAGGGTAGAAGTACCCTGTATTTGGCTTGAACGACCAGTAACATAATTAAATCCAGCTCGCGCAAGACCAAGTATATCTATACCAGGATTTTCAAAAAAACCTTGATCTTCAGCTGAAATAATAGCATCTTTGATGGATTGAGATATTTGATCATATTTTACATAAATTCTTTTTCCATTCTCTCAATAACGATAAAATTCATTCCCATCAATATCATAAAACACAGTGCTTTCTTTGCTGTAATTAGGATTATCTATATTTTTTATATCAGGCAAATCACGTAAAAATACTCACCATACAATGAGTGTTCCTGCTATTATAGCAATAAAAACCCCCCCAAAAAGACGCCTCATAAAAGCCCCACTGAAAAAAAAGTTTTTCAGAGAGGTTAATCAATTGAAGAAAATATTTGAGGTTTTTTCTTTGGATAAGATTTTTCTTCAGTTTTTTTCCAAGATACTGGTACGAGGTCGTCTATTTATATTGACTCGTCGTCGCATAGGAGCATATTCTTTTTGTTCCCTAGAAAAATTTTCTGGAGAATGATTGGAGTTATTAGTATTTCAATTGGAGTTATTAGTATTTCAAAAAGTTGTTTTTCTCATAATGAAAAATTTTTTTATGAAAATATCTTAAGGAGTGCTAGAATTCACTTGTTCTGATGGGAGAATTATTGATTCTTGTTGTTCTGATGGCAATTCAGGAATAGTATTGGTATTAGTATTAGTAGTATTTGTTGATGTAGTAGTGTTTTTTTGATTTACAGTAGTGGTGCTTGAGTTCCGAGTTGATGTCGTATTAATATTGTTTGTTGAGGAAGTTGATGATATGGTTGATGTATTAAATTTAAAAAAATTTTTTGCATCATCTCCGAGAATAATCTCAATTGAAGGTGTTGGATTAATGGAATATATATTTTCAGGAGAGGAGCTATATGGAATAGATTCTTCAACTTGTTTCAAGGCTTTTATGAGAGTGCTTTCATCAGAAAAGCCAGATCCAGTTGATTTGTCATAATATGAATGAATACGAGAGTTTCCAAGGGTTGCACCTGTTTGGATAATAATTTCAGAATAATTAACAGGAAAACCAAGTTGCTGGAGATTTTGCCTAATGAGTCGTGCTTTTGAGAGGTTTTTATTGTTGGTTATAATATGAATAGCAGTTTCTTCGTCTTTAAGATGAGGAAACTGAAAGATAAGGTTTGCAAATGTTCTCATGGATTCATATCGAGATAGGCGAGATTTGGTTGCTCCATCTGGAAGGAGTACCCAGGCTCCACCAAAATTTTCACGAACAGGAACATAGAGATATGAACCAGGAAGACAGTTAGTGCTGCTACAAGAGTCACTGTATGAATAAGTAATAATATCTGAATTATTCATGTCTTTAAAGTTTAGTCCAATATCTACTAAATCACCAATGGTAAGGTCGGTGCTAAGATTATTTCTTACTGATTCTACAAGGCTAGTGATTTTTTGAGGATTAGTGAGAATTCCTAATGAAAGCGCTTTATCTTTTATGGCTTGTAACAAGAGTTGTTGTCGCATTGATCTATCAAAATCGCTGGTTGAATGACGAGAGCGTGCAAATTTTAATGCAGTTTCCCCATCAAGAGTTTGAAGTCATTTTTTTAGAGAAAAAACTTCATATCACCAATTATTGTTAGGGTACTCCCTATCATAGATATCAGCAGGAACATTGATCTCTACCCCACCAAGAGCATTTACTATACTTTTAAAACCACTAAAATCAATAATAGCATAGTGATGTATTGGTTGTCCTGTGATTTCTGAAACTTTTTTTGCAAGATAATTTACTCATTGTCAATCTGTTTGCCCCATTGGATATAATGCATTGATTTTTCCTGCTGTATTGCTGGAATATGCAACATAAAGATCTCGAGGAATAGAAAGAAGTGTTGCAGTTTTTTTATCGTAATCAAGACTAGCAAGCATGAGGGAATCAGTAAGTTCCCCACCTGGATGCCCCTTTCATCCAATACCAGCAATAAGAATATTTTTAATTCCTTTTGTGTTTTGTACAACTTCTTGATTGGTAGTATTGTCAATAAGTGATATAATAGGATTAAAAACCTTAATTTCTTCAAGCTTATTGCTAAGTCCTATATTTCCAGCAGCTTGTAGTCATAGTATACCAAAAAAAACCAAACTTGCTATAATAAGCATTGCGCCAATGAGTTTTTGAAGTGGATGTCTCTTTTTTTTGCGAGATGTGGTTGTTTCTCAGTTTAGTAAATTTTCATTATTCTTTGAAAAGCTCTCTGTGATGAGTGATTCTTTGAATAACTTGTTTTCTGTCCTAATAATTTTTTTTGTTTTAAAAGAAGTCAT